>NZ_JBEYHT010000041.1:0-71421 GCF_040635425.1 Streptomyces laurentii
CGGTCCTCGCCGCCGGGCGGCCCGGCGGCGACGAGTTCCCACTGCTGCGCGACCGCCCGCTGGTCGACGGCCGGGCCGCCGCCTACGTCTGCCGCCACTTCGTGTGCGAGGCGCCGGTGACGGACGCGCGGGAGCTGGACCGCGGGCTCCGCTAGGGACCACGGCGGTTTTACGGCGCTACGCGCACAGCAGCGCACCGCCCTCGACCGGCCGGTACTCGCCGAGGCCCTGCGGAATGTCACTCGGGGCGGCGGGCGCGAGGCGCGGGAGGGGGCGGTCGGCGCGCAGGGCCGCGAAGACCTCGCCGGCCTGCCGCTCGTCCCAGGCGAGGGTGGAGCCGACCCCCTCGATGTCGGGGTTGAAGCCGCGTACCGGCACGACCGCGAACTCGGTGCGGGACGGCGGCAGGTCCTTCAACCGGCCTGCCAGCTCGACCAGTTCGGTCACCGAGACGCCGCGCTCGCCCTGTCCCGTGCCGCGCAGGGTGGTGGCGAGGGCGCGCAGCGCGTCGGGGCTGTTGAGCAGCCCGCCGCGCAGGGTGTGGTGCAGGTTGGCGAGGAACTTCTGCTGCTTCTGGATGCGGCCGAAGTCCATCTTGCCGTCCGCGCGCCGCGACCGGACGTACTGGAGGGCCTCGCCGCCCCGCAGGGCCGTGGTGCCGGGGGCCAGGTCGAGGCCGGTGACCGGGTCCTTGAGCCGGGTCGGGGTGCAGACCGGGACGCCCCCGTCGACGGCGTCGACCGTGTCCATGAAGCGGCGGAAGTCGACTTCGAGGTAGCGGTGCACGGGGAGGTCGGTCATCGCCTCGACGGTCCGGATCGTGAAGGCCGGACCGCCTTCCTTCCAGGCGTTGTTGATCTTCGCCGGGTGGGCGGAGTGCGTCTCGCCGGTGCTCCGGTCGGTGTGCCCGGACGGGAATCGCGCGAGGGAGTCGCGCGGCAGGCTCACCACGCTCACCCGGTCACCGGCCGCCGAGACGTGCATCAGCATCATCACGTCAGTGCAGGCGCACTCGCTGTGGCCGAGGCGGTAGCGCTCCTTCTCGTCGTCGGTCAGCCCGGCGCGGGAGTCGACGCCGACCACGAGCAGGTTCAGCCCCTCCTCCGGGGCCGGCAGACCGGGCGGTGCGGCGGCGATGGCGCCGCCCGTGCCGAGCGTGACGAGGGCCGTGGTGAGGAGCAGCAGCCGTCTTCTCCGGGTGGGCGGACGTGGCGGCGGACAGGTGTGCGTATGGGTGTCGGGGTGGATACGGGGGCGCGCGCCGGGAAATCTCATGGGAGAAACGTTAAATCGGTCGTTCTTGCACATAGATACGCCACGCGACATGCAATGTTCGAATCACCCTCCCGTGGCGGCTGTGCCATGATGCCCGAACCTCAGCGGAAGGAGCCGAAAATGGCGCCCGATCCCGGGAAATGGGAGCGGATGGCCTTCATTCCGAAGAGCCGGCACAGGGCGGATCCGCCGGTCGTCCCCCCAGAGCAGCTGCCCCTCTACACCTCCCTGGCCCGGCAATGGGCCGAGTCCGGACGGGCGGTGCCCGGCGTTCCGGACCGGGAGTGGGAGCGGCTCGCGAGAGCACCTATCTGGCCGCATCGACGGGGGAATTCGACCGGTCAATAGAGTGAATGTGCCGGTCGGTGCGTGGCGGACCTTCCCCGCGGTGGAAAGGTCGTGAGGAATCGTGTGGCGGAAGGCGGGGGCACGTCGTGCGCCCGTGCGGCACGAAATCCGTGCATTCTCTTCCGCCGCGGAAAGGATCAGAAGAAATGAAGTGCAAGAAGGCCGCCGTGGCCGTCGCGGGTCTGCTGCTGGCCCTGGGCGCCGCCGCTCCGGCGATGGCCGACGCGGAGGCGGAGGGCGTGGCCGTCGGCTCGCCGGGCGTCCTGTCGGGCAATGTCATCCAGGTCCCGATCCACCTCCAGGCCAACGTCTGTGGCAACACCGTCGACATCCTCGCCCTCCTGAACCCGGCCGGCGGCAACATCTGCATCAACAGCTGACGTCCGCGCCGGAAGGAGGCCGGCTCCGGGGAGTGTCCACCGTGCTCCCCGGGGTCGGCCTCTTCGATGTACGGGTCCGGATGCCCCAGGGCCCCTTCACTTCTCACTGACGTCTCGTCATATCGCGTACGGGGGAACGCGGGAAGGAACTCCATGCCCCATCGGAAGCGCAGGAATCCGGGCGGGTGGCGGTCGGGGGTGCTCACCGCCGTCCTGCTCGCCGCGTGCCCTCTCACGCTGTCGCCTCCGGCCGCCGGATACGCCACCCCCGCGCCCGGCCCGGCGCCTGCCCCCTCGACGCCCGTCCCGGCGTCCTCCGGGACCCCTGCTCCTGCTCCGGCATCCGTCCCGGCTGCGCCCGCGGCCCCGGCGCCCCGGGCGGACCCGGCCGGCTCCATGGGCGCGTTCCTGGAGTCCGGGCCGGCCGGAGTGGCCCGGCTCGACCGGCTCGGGGACTGGCTCGGCGGCCGCGCACTGCGGGTCGCCCACACGTACCTGCCCGGCGACCACTGGACCGGCATCGAGGGCCCGCCCGCGCTCCTCGCCCCCTGGGCGGGCTGGCGCGCCCGCGGCGCCGGCCGGCTGCTCGTCCTCAACGTGCCGATGCTGGACGCCAGCGAGACGGCCGTCAGCGACGATGACGTGCGCCGCCGGCTCCAGTGGGGCGCCGCCGGGTACTACGACGACCACTTCCGTACGCTGGCGGGGCGCCTGGTCGCGCTGGGCGCCCCGGACACCGAGATCGTCCTCGGCTGGGAGATGAACGGCACGACGTACGCCCACCGTTGCGCGCCCGACCCGACCGCGTGGAAGCGGTACTGGAAGCGGGTCGTGACGGCGATGCGCGCCGTGCCGGGGCAGAGGTTCCGCTTCGACTTCACGCCGAGCCGCGGCCTCGACGCCATCCCCTGGACCGCGTGCTACCCCGGGGACGACGTCGTCGACGTCATCGGCATGGACTCCTACGACCAGCCGGCCGGCTCGCGCTTCGACGAGCACGTGAACGAGCCGTACGGGCTGCGGGCGCAGGTCGACTTCGCGGCCCTGCACCGCAAGCCGGTCTCCTACCCGGAGTGGGGCCTGTTCCGGAACGGGGACAACCCCGCGTACATGCGGAGCATGCTGGAGTGGATGGCCCGGCACCGGCCGGTGTACCACACGATCACCGACTACTGCCCGCACGGCGTCTGGCAGTGCGGCGCCAACCCGCGGTCCTCGCGGGTCTTCCAGCAGATGCTGTACGAGGCCGAGCCGGCGAAGCCCGCCCCGGTCCGGACACCCGCTCCGGTCCGGACACCCGCTCCGTCCCCGGCACCCGCCGCAACCGCGGGGACCCCGCAGTCGTAGGGCCTTTCTTTTGGATCTTGCTGGGCTCGCGTGCCCCGGCACGCGCGCTCGCCGCGTTGTCGTCAGTCGCCAACTCCCCCGTAGCCCTTCGGGCACGGGAGGTACCCCCACCGCGTTGTCTCCCTCCTCCGCCTTGCGATCACCCGCACCGGACCCCGCTCCCTGATCCAGCCTGACCCAAAAGAAAGGCCCTAGCCGCGGCCGGGCGGGGCTCAGGCGCCGCCTAGCCCCGCCCGCCGGACCGCCCGGCCCAGCCACTCCCGTTCCCGCGCCTGCCGCGCCGCCCAGCGCCGCCCGAGCGCCGCGCCCACCCGGGCCCACAGCAGCGGGCGCGCCGCCGGGCCCGCCAGCATCAAGCGGCGGTTGGGCACGGTCTCGGGGCGCCAGTGGTGCTTGTACGGTTCGGTGCCGCGCAGCATGCTCAGCGTGGCCCGGCCGTGCCCGCTGGTCTCCCGCGCGCCGTGGCGCAGCAGCATCGCGGCCACGTCGACCTTGCGGGCCCGCAGCGCCGGGTCGGCGCCGTACAGATAGCCGCCCGCCAGACGCGGCGAGACGAGGGTGAGGTCCGCGCACACCACGGCCCCGTCCAGCCGGAACTCGGTCACCATCGCGTCCCCGCGCTCGACCATCGGCCGCACCGCCCGCGCCAGATGCCGGGCGAACCGTCCGCTCGTGTGCTCGGCGGTCACCCCCCGTCCCTGCCACTGGAGCCGGTGGAGGGCGAGCAGCCGGTCGAGGGCGGCCGGGACCTCGGGGGCGGGCACCACGCGCGCGTCGATGCCGAGGGCGTCCAGCTTCCGGAACTTCGCCCGCATCCGCTGCGCCTTGCCCGACGGGATCCGTTCCAGCAGATCCTCCATCGGTACGGCGGGCAGCTCCAGGCAGTCCGAGTCCGGCAGGCGCCGCCGGGGCCCGGTCCAGGCCGCGTAGAGCCGCTCGGCCGCCGCCCCGGGCCGTACCTCCCGCAGGTCGAGCACCGTGCCGCGCGCCACCCGGGCGATCGCGGCGGCCAGCACGGGCACCGCCTCCGGGCAGCTGTCGTCGACCAGGACGTCGGTGAAGTCCGTGATGGCACCGCCCAGTTGGGTCAGCTTCGAGAAGGGGCCCGCCGACCGCATCAGCGGCGCGGCGGCGACCAGGGTGCCATCGGCACGCCGGACGAGGATCACCCGCAGCGTGCGCGGCCGCCCGTACGACAGCCACCAGGAGTGCAGCCACGCGTGCGACTGGAAGGGGGTCGCCGTCGCGCAACGCCCGTACAGATCCGCCCACTCGGGGCCGAGTAGCCGGAACACGCCCGGGTTCCGGCAGACTTCGGCCCGCAGGCCCCGGCCGTCCGTTGTTCTCATACCTTCTCCGGTTCGGGCTGCTGGAGGGCCAAGGCCGGGGCCGGGGCCGGGGTGGTGGTCGGGGACGGGGAGGAGGCGGGTGCCGGAACGGACGCCGGGGCCGTCGCCGACGGCCCGCCCCGGACGGTGTCGCGCGCCTTCCGCCTCGGCCGGACGAGCAGTCCGAGGCCGCCGAGCAGTCCGCCCGCGCACGCCCCGACCAGCGCCGCGAGCCGCGCCGACGGCGACACCGGCGAGACCGGCTTCGTCGCCCGCGCGAACTCGACGACCTTCACTCCCGTGTCGGCGGCCGCGTGCGCGCTGTCGAGGACCAGCGACCGGGCCACCCCGTCCGCCATCGCCACCGCCTTCGCCGGCTTCGACGACCGCGCGGTGATCGAGATCATCGGCGCGTCCGGCGAGGTCGCCGCCTGGACACTGGAGCGCAGCGTCCCGGCCGAGACCCCCGCCCACAGCTGCGCGTCACCGCTCACCGCGAGGTCCGTGGCCACCCGCCCGTACGCCTGGGCGAAGCCGAGCGCCGCCGCCGGATCGGTCTTCTCGCCCGGCACGACGACGACGTAGCTGGTCGCCGCGTACTGCGGGGTCTTCACGACGCCGTAGCCGCCGCCGGCCGCCGCGCCCGCCAGGACGGCGGCGGGCAGCACCATCCAGCGGGCGAGGGAGAGCGTACGGGTCCTGGGCGTGCTGGGCGTGCTGGTCGTGGTGCTCGTGGTGCTCGTGGTGCTCGTGGTGCTCGTGCGGGGAGTACTCGGCGTACCGGGCGTACTGCTCATGGATCTGCTCTCGCTTCACGGAAGGGCCGGGCCGTGCGCGGCCCGCTGGTAGAGGGACAGCAACTGCTCCGCGCTGTGCGCGATGTCGTAGCGGTGGACCGCCTCGGGCGGCGCCGGCCGCTCGGACCGGCCGGCCGCCCGCTGTCGGGCGAAGTCCTTGACCGCGGCGGTGAGTTCGGCCACGGACGAGCCGACACGCCGGGCCGCCGGTACCGCGTCCGGCGGCAGGTCGTCGAGCGCCGGGCAGGCCGCGTACCGGACCGGCAGCCCCGCCGCCAGCGCCTCGACGACCGCGAGCCCGAACGCCTCGTCGGGGGAGGCCGACACGAACAGGTCCATCGCTGCCAGCAGCGACGGCAGATCGGGCCTCCGGTCCGCGCCGCGCTCGGGCGGATCCGGCACCGCGCCGGTCAGGAGCACCCGCCCGGCCGCCCCGCACTCCGCGGCGATCCGCAGCAGCTCGGTCCGCCGCTCGCCCTCGCCGACGAGCAGCAGCCGGGCCTCCGGGACCGCCGCCACCGCCCGTACGAGCCGGTCGAACCGCTTCCCGGCCACCAGCCGTCCCACCCCGCCGACCACGAACGCGTCCACGGGCAGCCCGAGCAGCGACCGTGCCCGGGCCCGCGCGAGCGGGTCGAAGGCGAAGCGGGCCGCCTCGATGCCGTTCGGGACGACCCGGATCCGGGAGGGCGCCACGCCCCAGTCCGCGAGCCGCCGGGCCACGCTCGGCGAGACGGCGACGGTGGAGGTGCCGAGCCGCTCCGTCGCCAGGTACAGCGCCCGGGTCCCGGCGGACAGCGGCCGGCCCTCGATCTGGGCGTCGCCCAGCGAGTGCTCGGTCGCGACGACGGACCGCACCCCGGCGAGCCGGGCGGCCGGCCTGCCGTACACGCACGCCCGGTACAGATGGGTGTGCACGATGTCGTAACGGCCCTGCCGGATCAGCCGGGTGAGGCGGGGCAGCGCGCCGACATCGCGGTTGCCGGTCATGCCGAGATGGGTGACGGGGGTGCCGTCCGCCTCGATGCCGTCGGCGACCGGACCCGGGTTGGTGAGCGTCACCACCCGGCCCCGCACCGGCAAGTACCGGAGCAACAGCCGGAGTTGCTGCTCGGCGCCGCCGACGCCGAGCCCGGTGATGACATGCAGGACCTTCAAGTCCCGGTGGGGGCGGGCTGTTTCACTCATGAGACGGTCACCCGCTCCGGCCCGCTCTGGACGGGCAGCGGGCCTGCGGGCCGACGCCGCCGCAGCGGGTGCAGCACCCGCTTCGCGGTGAGCCGCCAGGCCGTGTCCGCCTCGCCGACGTGCACCCGGGGCAGGGTGTAGGGGCCGCTCAGCGGGCCCGGGTCGATCGCGCAGGCGTAGCGGTATCCGGCTCGGCCGACGGCCCGGACGACGCGCGGGTCGACCGCCCCGTACGGGTAGCAGAACCCTTCCGCCGCCGTGCCGGTGATCTCCTCGATCAGCTCCCGGCTGTGCCGGATCTCGGCGTCGAGCGTGGCGTCGTCGGCGCGGGTGAGGTCCACATGGCGCAGGCCGTGCGAGCCGATCTCCATGCCGGCCGCCGCCGCCCGCCGGATGCCGTCCGCGTCGAGCAGCGGCTTGCGCGGGCCGAGAGGGTCCCAGGCGTTGTCGCCGCCGAGCCGCCCGGGCAGCACGTACACGGTCGCCGTGAAGCCGTACCGGTGCAGCAGCGGCACCGCCGCGTCCAGGAAGTCCGTGTACCCGTCGTCGAAGGTCAGTCCGACCATGCCGGCCGCCCGCGCCTCCGCGGTGGCCGCGAGCAGTTCCCGTACGGACACCCCGGTCAGGCCCCGGTCGGCCAGCCAGCGCAGCTGGCGGCCGAGGCGGGCGGGGGAGACGGTCACGCGGTACGGGTCATCGGACGGGTCCGCGACCGAGTGGTACATCGCGATCCACAGGGGCGGGGTCGGCAGCAGGCGGCGCAGCGCGGCGGGCGCGGGCATGGGGGGTCCTTCGCGGAGAGGTACGGGCGGTACGGGATCCACGTGCGGCACGGGAGCGGGAACGGGGCGGGGACAGGGAACGGGGCTTGCGCGGGGACTCGGCACGGGAACGGGAACGGGGTCGGGGGAGCAGGGGGATGCCGGGGGCCGTGGCGGCGCACGCCACGAACAGCAGGAACACGCCCGTGACCACCAGCGCCGCGACGGCGGTGGCGAGCAGGGGCGGGGTGACCGGCCGCGCGCACAGCCAGCCCGCGCCGGTCGCCCACGCCCCGGCGGTCGCGAGCCGCAACAGGCCCTCGCCGAGCCGCCGGACGTCGATCGGCACGGCTTGGCGGCGCGCCCCGCACAGCAGCATCACGGCGGTCACGGTGATCCCGAGCGCGTTGGCGCCCGCGATCCCGGCGGCACCCCACAGCTGCGCGCCCGCAGCCCCCGCGACGGCGGTGGCGGACAGCCCGCAGCCCATGGCGGCGGCCGGGTACCAGAGCGGGCGGGCGGCGGAGAAGTAGCAGCGGACCAGGGCGCCGACCATCGTCTGGCCGAGCAGCCCGAGCGTGTACACCCGCATGACCCCGGCCGTGGCGGCGGTGTCGGCGGCGTCGAACGCGCCGCGCTGGAAGAGGAGTTCCACGATCTGCGGTGCGGCGGCGATCACCGTCGACGCGCCGACGAGAACGACGACCGCGGCGAGCAGCAGATCGCGCTCGACCCGGCGGCGGGCCGCCTCCGTGTCTCCGGCGGCGAGGGTGCGGGCCACCACCGGGAAACTGACCGTGCACAGTATCAGCGAGACGGTCATCGGCATCTGCGCGACCTTTTGCGCGTAGTTGAGATGCGAGATGGCGCCGGCGGGCAGTGGCGAGGCGAGGAAACGCTCGATCAGCGTCTGCGACTGACGCGTCAGCGCGAACACGACGACCGGCGCGATCATCCCCAGGGCCAGCAGTGTCCCGCCGTCGCCCGCCACCGGTCCGTCCGCCACGGGCCCGTCCGTCACCGGTCCGTCCGCCGCCGGGCGCGACGCCGAAGGAGTCGACCGCCCGCGCAACTCCCGTACGAGAGAAGGGGCTTGGATCAGCACCATCAGCACCGCGCCGGCCGCGACCCCGGCCGCCGCCGCGCGCACCCCGAACGGCTCGCGCAGCACGAGGGTCGTGCCGATGATGCCCACGTTGTACGCCACGTAGATCGCGGCCGGCGCCAGGAACGAACCGTGCGCCCGCAGCGCCGCCGAGCAGTATCCGGCGAGCGCGAACGACAGCACGCACGTCGCCGTCAGGCGCGTGCAGTCCACCGCGAGCGCCGGGTCGGGCAGACCGGGCGCCAGCAGGTCCACCAGCTCCGGCGCGCCCGCCACGAGCAGCGCGGCGACGGCGGCGACCGTCACGACCAGCCGGGGCATCGTGTGCCGGACGAGGGCACGTACGGGGTCCGCGAGCGGCGTCTCGCCGGGCTCCGCCCCCGCGCCCCGGCGGGCCAGCGCCCGCGCGAACGCGGGCACCAGGATCAGCGCCATCGCGTCCTCGATCAGGAGCGTCGAGGCGAACTCCGGCACCGTCCACGCCACCAGGAACGCGTCCGTCTCCGCCCCGGCGCCGAAGTACCGGGCCAGGATCTGGTCCCGCAGGAGCCCCAGCACCGCGCCGACGGCGGTGAGCGCCGCCGTCACGAACGCGGCCCGCATCAGGAACCCCCCGGACGGCGCCCAGGCCGCCCCGCGCCGGGACGCCCCGCCCGCCTCGGGCTTCACACCGGCCTCAGGTGTCTTCCCCGCCCCGGAATCCTTCGTGACCGTGGACATTCCGGGCCGTGCGTCGGTCGGTCCGCCCGGCCGCCACGGATCGGCGCCGGGCCCGCCCGGATCACCCGGCGTGAACGGCACCCACGCGTCCCCGGCCGGCGGCAGTCCGCACACCGCGTCCGTCTCGAAGACGGTCCAGGCCGCGGAGCCCGCCGCGGGAGCGTCCGCGTCGGCCGCGGACCGCCGTCCGGGCGTCGGCGCGGACGCGTCCGTCGGGGCCTGCGCGGCATCCGACCAGGGATCAAGCACGGCGCACCTCCGTCAGCGACCACCAGGCCGCGAGCCCGAGGACGACCGACACGAGGACCGTCGAGGGCCCGCCGATGTCCGCGTAACAGAAGTCGACGAGCTGCCAGACGAGCAGCCCCGTCGCCACCAGCGCGCAGCCGGGGACAGGCCGTGCCCGGCTCCGCCCCCACCCCCGCCGGAGGGCGGCGGCCAGCAGCGCCGCCCAGCCGCCCGCGAGGGCGAGCAGCCCGATCAGTCCCTGCTCGCCGAGGACCAGCAGATACATGTTGTGCGGGGACAGCAGAGGCTGCCGTGTGAAGGCCGCGCCCGCGCCCGCCGTGTCGCTGCCGGAGGACAGGGCCAGTGAGGCGTGCGCGTCCCGGTAGGCGGGGAACTCCTTCAGGCCGACGCCGGTCAGCGGCTCCTCGCGCCACATGCGCCCGGCCGCCGCCCACAGCGTGTACCGGTCGGTCACCGACTGGTCGGGCGCCGCCGCGACCCGCGTGATGCTCGCGACCCGCTCCTCGACCATGGCCGAGCCGACCCCGAACCCGCCGACCAGGACGACCCCGAGCGCGGCCACGACCGCCGCCACCCGCGCCGCCCGCCGTACGCCCGCGAGCAGCAGCTGGATCCCGCAGGTCGCCACCGTCGCGATCCACGCGCCCCGGCTGAAGGACAGCACCAGCGGGACGCACAGCAGCACCGCGCACGCCACCGCCGCCGTCCGGGCCCGCCCGGGCCGGCCGCCGAGCGCGAGCCCGGTGGCGGCGACCAGGCCGTACGCCACCACGGTCGCCATGCCCATCACATCGGTCGCGCCGAAGGTGCCGACGGCCCGCACGTCCTCGCCCTGGTACGAGGCGCCGGTGCCGGTCGCGTACTGCGCGACCCCCACCGCGCCCTCGGCGAGCCCGAGCCCCACCAGCGCCCACGCCAGCACGGCGAAGTCCCGCCGGTCGCGGACCGACAGCAGGACCGCGGCCGGGACCAGCACGAAGATCTGGAGGTAGCGGGCGACGCCGGGCAGGCTCGCGCCCGGGTCGTTCGAGGTGACGGCCGCCAGACACACGCCGAGCACCGGCAGGCCGAGCACCACGGCGGCCGTACGGGTCAGGGGCCGCGCCCCGCTCCGTACCGCCCGCACCAGGCAGACGAGGACCAGCAGCCCCGACGCGGCGTCGGCGACCGTGCCGGTGCCGCCCGTCCCGCCCTGCGACCCGGCCCCGCCGCCGCCCGGCACGAGGAGCAGGGCGATCACGGCGAGGACCGGCGCGAGCCGTACGGCCCGGCGCGCCCCCTCCCGTACCCCGAAGCCCGCGTCCGCACCCGCTGTACCCGCCGCACCCGCGTCCGTGCCGGCACCCGTGCCGAGGCCCGCACCCGAGGCCACCACACCCGGGTCCACCGCCGCTGTCGTCATCGGTCAGCTTCCCGTCGGTCGCACGAGTTCGGCCGCCGTGCGCAGCAGGATGCACACGTCCTGCCAGAGCGACCAGTGGTCGATGTAGTGGTTGTCGAAGCGGCAGCGGTCCTCGATCGAGGTGTCGCCGCGCAGCCCGTGCACCTGGGCCAGCCCGGTCAGCCCCACGGGCATCCGGTGCCGGGCCGCGTACCCCGCGTGCACCCGGCTGAACTGCGCGACGAAATGCGGGCGTTCGGGCCGCGGGCCGACCAGGCTCATGTCCCCGCGCAGCACGTTCCACAGCTGCGGCAGCTCGTCCAGCGAGGTCTTGCGCAGGAACTGCCCGGCCGCGCTCATCCGGCGGTCGTGGGCCACGCTCCAGCGGGTCGCCGCCTCCGTCTCGTCGGACGGCCGCAGCGTACGGAACTTCAGCAGCGTGAACAGCCGGCCGTGCTGCCCCACCCGCTCCTGCCGGAACAGCACCCCGGGGCCGTCCGAGAGCCGCACCGCCAGCGCGCACAGCAGCAGCACCGGCAGCGCGAACGCCAGCGCGGGCCCGGCGAGCGCCACGTCGAGGGCCCGCTTGGCGGTGAGCCCGCGCCGTTCGGCCGCCGGCAGCAGCCGCCGGCAGCCGTACCCCCAGAGGTGGCCGTTCATCGCCCCGGCAGCCGTCGCGCCCGACGGAGTGCGGCCGACCCGCCAGGTGACGCAGCCGAAGTGCTGGAACAGCGTCAGCAGCCCCGCGTCGTCGGACAGGAACACGGCGTCGCGCACGGTGTTCTGGATGACCGCCCGGTGGATCTCCTCCGCCGAGGTCAGCACCGGCAGACCGCGCTCCCCGTCGGGTCCGGCGCCGTCGTGCCGGGTGCCGACGATCCCGACCGGCCGGATGCCGTACTCCGGGTGCTGCGCGAGCGCCGCCGCGAACCGGCGGGCCGCGCCCGGCGCGCCGACGACCAGCGCGGAGCGCGGCCGCTCCCGCGCCATCCGCCGCCGCCGCGCGTGCACGAGCCCGCGTGCCACGGTCACCACGAGGACGTGCGTGCCGTACGCGGCGCCGAGCCGGAGCGGGGCGATCGCCATCCCGGGGGCGTACGCGGCGACCGCCGCCGCCGTCCCGCACCAGGCGACCCCGGCGCGGGCCGCGAGCGCGGGCAGCTCGTCGAGGACCCCGCCGCGTGCACCCGCCGACGGCCGGTAGAGCCCGGCCCGGCCGTCGAGCAGCATGACGAAGGCGGCCACGAACAGCGGTACCTCCCAGCGCCGGTGCGCCGCCGACAGCACGGCCACCGCGAGCAGGACGGCGGCCGCGTCGGCCGCGACCAGGGGTGCGGCGGCGCGCCGCGGGCGCGCCGGGCGGCGCGGCGGCAGCACCGGCCGCCGGCCGGCGGCACCGCGCGGCGCGGCGAGGGCGGACCCGTACGGGAACCGGCCCGCAGCCGGCCGGGAGCCCGGAGAAGAAGGGATGCTGGTGCTTTCCGTCGTCACTGCGCCATCGGCTCTCTGTGCTCCGTGCCCCGCACTCCGGCCAGTTCGCGGTAGAGCTCCGCGACGGCCGCGCCGGTGCGCCGCACATCGAATCTGCTGAGTACGTGCTCGCGGGCCTCCCGGCCCAGCGTCTGCCGCAGTGCGGGCCGGGCGAGCAGCCGGCCGAGCGCGGCGGCGAGCGCGGCCGGGTCGCCGGGCGGGACCAGACACGGCGCCGCGTGGCCGGGCGGCAGGCTCTCGCGCGCCCCGGCGACGTCGCCGAGCACCACGGGCCGGCCGCAGGCCATCGCCTCCAGCGGCGCGAGCGCCATGCCCTCCCAACGGGACGGCAGGACGACCAGGTCGGCGGCCCGGTACCAGGGCGCGGGGTCGGCCACCGCGCCGGTGAACCGTACGGACGGCCCGGCGGCGGCCCGCAGCCGCGCCGCGTCCGGCCCGTCCCCGACCAGGACGAGCCGCGCGCCGGGCACCGCCGCGGTCACTGCGGGCCAGGCGGCGAGCAGCACGTCCTGCCCCTTCTGCCGGCACAGCCGCCCGACGCAGACGACGAGGGGTCCGCCGACGGTGTCCAGGGCGGCCGGGCCCTCGGGCGCGCCGGGAGTGAAGCGGCCGGTGTCCACCCCGTTGCGGATGACGGTCCAGGGCGCGCGGACGCCCGCCGCCTCGCCCGTACGGCGCTCGGCCTCGCTCACGCAGACCAGCCGCGCCGTCCACCGGGCGGCGGCCCAGCGTTCCCAGCCGCGGGCCAGCGCGGCGGTGACGCCGGTGACCGCCTCGAAGGACCAGGCGTGCGGCTGATGGACCGTCGGAATCCGTCCCCGCAGGGCGAGTCGGGCGCACAGGCCGGCCTTGGCGCTGTGCGCGTGGACCAGGGCGGGGGCGAGGGCACGGATCAGCCGGCCGAGCTCGCGGGTCTCGGCGACCAGCCGCGGGCCGGGGTCGCGGCCGGCCCGCCAGGCGTACGTACGGACGCCCTCCGCCCGTACGGCGGCGGCGAGTTCGGTGCCGGGCGGGCAGGCCACGGCGACCCGCAGGCCCGCCGCGCGCTGGGCGCGGACCAGGTCGGTGACGACCCGGGCGACCCCGCCGTCGCCGGGCTGGACGGCGTGCAGCACGTCCGTGCGCACCTCAGTCCCCGGCGTCCGCCCGCCAGGGCCCCCGGGCGTGCCGGACAGGGCGCCGGCGGAATCCCGGCCGGTGGTGGCGGATGTGGAAACGATCGGCCCCATGACGCTGCGTCCCCCGCGGATCGAAGAATTCGGATGCGTACCCCCGGACCGGAAAGGAGACGGGAAAGCGTTCCTTCCGGTGTGCCGCCGCCGTAGGTGTGATGCCGGGGTTCATCGGGCCCGTCACGGAGCCCACGGAATACGCCGCATACGCGGAACACGCGGAATACGCGCCTTCGGCGATGCGGACGCGGACGGTCACGCGAGCGGAAACGAGCACGGTCGCGCGGCCGGGGACAGGGACGGGAACAGGGCCGGGAACAGGGACGGGAACGTGGACGGGGCAGCGGGCCGGGACGCGGACGTGGGCGCAGGCGTGGCGGGTGGCCGGGAGCGCCGTCCGCGGCACCGTGGACGCCGGGCCCGGAGGCGCGGCGGAATCCGCTGAATTCCACATACAGGTTCTCCGCTTTGCTGAGGGAAGGAAGGGAAGACCCGTAAAGACCGGGAGAGAGGAAGGCATCGGCCACGCGAAAGGAGGGAACGCGCGACGGGACGGGAAGCAACGTTCCTGTCCGTTATAACCCCCGGGCCCGGCGATACTGAGGATGCGCCGACCGCGTTCCCGAACTTCCGTATCCGGTCGGCGGGTTCCTCGTTGGGCGTGTCGCGGGTATCCCGGTCCTGAGGCTCGAATGAACCTCCTATGGCCCAAAGATCGGTTGAACGTCACCCATTTGGGAGAGCAACCGATGAAAGCCCCGCGCGTTGAGGTAGATGCCGGGCGAAACCGCCCGCGCCGTCCGAGTGACATTTCAATCGAGGAGACGTTCCCCATGTCCCGTATCGCGAAGGCCGTCGTGCTGTCCGTCGGCGCCGCCGCCACTCTTGCCGGTGCCACCGGTATCGCCTCCGCCGACGCCGGCGCCGGTGCCGCCGCCGTGGGTTCCCCGGGTGTCATCTCCGGCAACGTCATCCAGGTTCCGCTGCACGTGCCGATCAACCTGTGCGGCAACACGATCGACATCGTCGGCGTCCTGAACCCGGCTTTCGGCAACACCTGCGTCAACGCCTGATCCCGTACGCCGGATCGCTGTTCTTCCGAGGCCGGCGCGCCGCCCCCGACCGGGGCGACGCGCCGGCTCTTTTCGTGCGCCGGACCCGGTGCCGTCCATGAGGCTCCGGATGTCCCGTCGGCTCTGCGGCGGGTTCCTCGTGTCCTGTGTTTTCCGTTCACTTCTTCACTCGCTGTCGTGCCGATCCGCGCACCACGTGCGCCGTCCGATGAAACGGCGTACGCCCCCGGAGTGAGCGGAGCGCCGAGGCGATTCACTCGAACGGATTGATGGCGCTCGGTAGTTCTGTCGTCGCCGTGTGCGATCACGGCTGGCCCGGTGGCGGTGGGGCGCGAGGGGGTGACGGGGGTGCGAACGGGTGTGCGTGTGCGGGGTGCGGGCCGTCCGGATGTCCGATCCGGCCGGGTCGGGCGGGGTGGAGGGGCTGGGTGTGGTGTGACTGGTCGTTCGATCGCACCGGCGTCGTCGTCATTCGGGTGCCGTGCGGAGGAATTCCGCCGCCGTGGAGTTTCCGGCGGCCGTACGTCTCGTTACAAGAAGAGGAAACGACGTACGGGATCCCAAGATCCCTGTGCGGCAAGCGACTTGCAGTCACACGGAAGGACCCTCTTCATGAAGCCCACCAAGGTTGCCGCGGCCGTCGCCGGTTCTGTCATGGCCCTGGGCGTGGCCGCGCCCGCGATGGCCGCGGAGTCGGCGCTGCCCACCAGCCTGGACGGTGGCCTGGGCGCGCTCACCAGCAGCGGACTGGCGACGGAGGCGCTCAGCAGCACCACGGACGGTTCCCCGGTCAAGGCCGTCACCGACACCGCCTCCCAGGTGAACAAGGTCGGCAAGGGCGCGACCTCGCTGCTCGGCGGGCTGCCGATCGGCGGCGCGCTGGGAGGCTGAGGACCGGCCGGAATTCCGGCCGCCCCGTCGCATCGGACGCGGCCCCGCACGCCACTTGGCGTCGGGGCCGCGTTTTCTTGAGCTCATCGAGACGTCCGATTGAATGATTTTCGGATTCCCCGCCGTGCCGTTTCGGGCGTGTTGGCTTATCTCGTCCCTACAGTCCTCCTGACTTCACGCATTTCGGACGGCGTGTGTTCAGAGGAAGAGCGGTATGCGACCCAGAATCACCAGGAAAATGCTCACCGCCGCGGCGGTGACCGGACTGCTGTCGTTGTCCGGCGGTTTCGCTCTCGTGGCGAACTCCGCGGCGTCGGCCGCCGCCGAGGACACGACCGGGAACGGGGCCGTCGCCTCGGTGCGGCTCCCCGAGCCGGCCGAGGTCTGCGGCGACGGGGCCCAGCGCGGCGGCATCGCCGCGGCCGTCGCCGAGATCTGCCACAAGGCGGTCGAGTCGGCCCTCCCGCAGAGCGGCGCCGCCGAGGGCTCCCAGGAGCAGGGTCGGCCCGAGTCCCAGGGCGACGGCGAGTCCCAGGGCCGGCACGAGGCCCAAGGCCAGGGCGACGGCCAGGAGAAGCACGACGGCCGCGACGAAGGCCGCGACCAGGGGCACGACGAGGGTCGTGACCAGGGCCGTGACGAAGGCCGTGACGAAGGCCGTGACCAGGGCCGTGACCAGGCCCCGGACCGCGAGTCCGGCGGCTATGGCGACGAGGGGTACGGCGACGACCACGGCACCCCGCCGCCCAAGCCCGAACCCCCGAGCGACTACGGGGACAACGGCGGCGACGAGGGCTACGGCGGCAAGCCGGAGCACCCGAAGCCGAAGCCGCCCAAGCCCGAGCCGAGTGGGTACGGCGACGACGACGGCTACGGCGGCAAGCCCAAGCCCCCGAAGCCCGGCGGGTACGGGGACGACGACGGCTACGGCGGGAAGCCGAAGCCGCCCAAGCCCGGTGGTTATGGGGACGACGACGGCTACGGCGGCAAGCCCGAGCCGGGCGGTTACGGCGACGACGACGGCTACGGCGGCAAGCCGGAGCACCCCGGCGGCTACGGGGACGACGACGGCTACGGCGGGCACGGCGAGCCCCCGCACCTGCCGGAGACCGGCAGCGACCCCGCCGTCGTGGCGGGCGCCGGGGCCCTCGGCGCCACCCTGCTCGTCGGCGGCACCCTGATGGTCCTGCGCGGCAACCGCCTGTCGCGTACCCGTCGCTGACGGTCCGCCGGCATCCGATTCCCGTACGGCCCTCACCGCACCCGCGGTGGGGGCCGTACGCGTCGTCGCGGGCGGCCGGACCCGAGGAGCCCGCGTGAACCGTCGGAAACCGGCGTGTCGAGGCCGGTGAAGAGGGCGTGAAGAAGCCCGTGCAGAGACGATTCTTCCCGCTACCCGTACGGAAAGCGCTCGTTGCAACAGAAGGCTTGTCGCATGGCCGCGGCTCGCGGATCCCAGTGCGTCCCGCCGTAGCCGACGGCGGGCACACGGGCGATCCGCGGGCCATCCCGCCGTACGGACCCGGCCCGGAGCCCGCCCCCCGCTGCCGCACACCGCCCCCGAACCATCCTCGAACCCTCCCCGAACCGTCACCATTCGGGGCAATGGCCGTGACCCGTTCGCGCCCGCGCCGTTGAAGGACGCGTGACCGTGGTTCGCGCGGTCGTGTTTCCTCGTTCAAGGAGTGGTTGATGTCTCGCTTCGCGAAGGCTGCCGCCGTCATCGCCGGCACCGGTGCCGTTGCCCTCAGCGGGGCCGGTCTGGCCGTCGCCGACGCCGGTGCCGGTGCCGCCGCCGTGGGTTCCCCGGGTGTCATCTCCGGCAACGCCATCCAGGTCCCGGTTCACGTGCCGATCAACCTGTGCGGCAACAGCATCAATGTCATCGGTCTGCTGAACCCGGCCTTCGGCAACACCTGCATCAACGCCGACGCCAAGCCCGCCGCCCCCGGCGGCTACGGCCAGGGCGGCTACGGCGGCTGACCGTCCGCCCGCGCACGCGCGCGCGGCACCGTGACAACGCCGATGTCCCCCCGGTCCGGACGGACCGGGGGGACATCCGTGTGCGCGTCCGAGGCCGGCGCGCCGTTCACGCGTAGCGGTAGATCGAGCTGTGGTCGAGCATCTCCGCGGGCGTCACGTCCCACGGGGCCATCGGGTCGTTCAGGGCCGCGACCTTGTCGTGCTGCGGGTCGCCCTCCGCCGGCTGGCTCTTGGGCAGATAGCCGGCCTTCGGGTTCTGCGACTGCCAGCGCGACCACAGCATGTCGATGTACGAGTGGTGCAGCCAGAACACCGGGTCGTTGACCGAGCCGCCGCCCAGCATCTGCCCGCCGACCCAGCGGTGCACCCGGTTGTGCAGCCGGAACCGCTCGTTGCCCTCGCCGCCGCCCCAGCCTTCGAGGCGGTTGCGGAAGCCCGAGGGGCTGGTGGAGTTCCAGGGCGAGGAGTCGTACGCCTTCTGCTTCAGCGCCGCGTCGACGTCCGCCGCCGTCGGCAGCGTGAGCGGATTGCGCGGACGGCCGAAGTCCCGGCTGAGGAAGCTCTGTTCGGTCATCCCGTAGCGGATGTCCCACTGGCCGCGCTTGTACGCGAAGGGCCCGGTGGTGACCTGGTAGTCGCTCGAACGGCCGTTGCCGCCCAGGAAGTCGTCGGCCCACACCGAGGCGTCCGGGGTGTTGTCGCGGGTCCAGTCCCAGTACGGCACGGTCACCGACTCGTCGACCGTGCGCAGCGCCCGCTCGAACTCCAGCAGGAACTTGCGATGCCAGGGCAGGAAGCTCGGGCACATGTGCGCGACGCGCAGCTGCCCCTCGCCGTCGGCGACGTAGTAGTCGATGTGGGTGCGGACGAAGTCGTCGTACTGCCCGGACTTCTTGAGTCCGAGGACGGCGTCGACGAAGCGCTTGCGTTCCGTCTTCGTCAGATCGCGCTGGTCCTTACGCGTGTACGCCACGGGGGCTCCCTCCGGTCCGGGCGCCCGGACCGCGGTCGGAGGCGGACGGGGAGGGGGGCGCGGACCGGTCGTAGGCGTGCGCGCCGTGCGCGGCGGCCAGCCGGCTCGGCCGGGAGGGGCCCAGCGCGTCCACGGCGGCGCGGGTGGCCGCCAGCGGCGTCGGGCAGATCTCGTAGTGGTCGACCGGGGTGACCCAGCCGCCGTCGGCGCAGCGCATCAGATGCAGGGGCAGCCCGTCGACGAGCACGATCGGCCCGCCGGCCGCCCCCCGCAGCCCCTGGATGCGCCGGCCCGCGTACAGCTCGTCGAAGAGCACGGGGTCCACGAGCGGCGGTGGCGCTGTGGAGCCGGCGGAGGCGATACGGCCGAGCGCGCCGCCCGTGAACGCGGTGACGGACAGCGCGAAGAGGGAGCGCACGGCGGAGCGGCGTGAAACGAGCCGCGGGACGATCATGAGTGATCTCCTGAGGTCGGCGAAGTCCCCCTCGCCGAGAATAGGGGGAGGCCGTGTATGCATAACGAGGAAAACGCCGGTTCGTTGCGCCGTATTTGCCAACGGGGCGAATGTCGGCCGAATGAGTGAATTCGGCTGAGGGGCCCCGGTGTTCGTCCCCTAGCATCCCGATTCATGACCACCTCCGAAGCTCTCGACATGGCGCGCAGCGAAAGCCCGCTGGGAACGCTGACCGTCATCGCGTGGACGATCGGCCCCGCCGGCGACCGCCCCGTCACCCCTTTTCTGATGGTGTATTCGCTCGGTGACGGCCGGGACGGTCCGGAGGCCGGGGTGATGGCGCTGCGGGCGGCGCTCGACGGCATGGGCGTACCGGTCGGCGGCGCGGTCGTGGACACCGCGCAGGACCGGCGGGCCGGCGCCCATCTGCTGGTCGAGGCGCAGCGCGTGGTCCTGACGCTGCCGTTCATGACGGCGCAGTGCCCGGTCCCGGCCGAGTGGGAGACGGCGGCGCACGAGAGCGGCCAGGTCTATCTGATCGTCCCGGTCACCCCGTGGCCGGCCGGGCGCCCCGGGGAGCCGGTCACCGAGGCGCGCCTGAAGGTCTTCGTCGCCGACCAGGACACCGTACGGAACGCGGCCCATCTGATGGTGCCGGTGAGCCGGATCCAGGGCTGAGCCCGGCGAAGCGAGCCGGCGAAGCGAGCCGGCGAAGCGAGCCGACGAACCGAACGAACCGACCGAACGAACCGACCGAACGAACCGAGCGGACGAGGAGCGGGCGCCATGGCGACGGTGGACCTACAGGACGGGGGCGCGGTCCCCGGGCAGTGGCACCGGCGGGACGACGGGAGCGGCGGGGAGGCGGGCGGCGCCGGGACCGGGGTGAGCCGGGCCTTCGCCTGGATGCTGATGGTGACGGGCGCGGCGGGGGTGCTCGCCGCCTGGGTCATCACGATCGACAAGATCAAGCTGGCCGAGGACCCCGGCTTCCAGCCCGGCTGCAGCATCAACCCGATCGTCTCCTGCGGCAACGTCATGAAGAGCGCCCAGGCCTCGGTGTTCGGCTTCCCGAACCCGCTGCTCGGCCTCGTCACGTACGCCGCCGTGATCGCCGTCGGTGCCGGGATCCTGGCGGGCGCCCGCTACCGCCCCTGGTTCTGGCGGGGGCTGAACGCCGGGATGCTGTTCGGTGTCGGCTTCTGCACCTGGCTGATGCGGCAGTCGCTGTACGAGATCAACTCGCTCTGCCTGTGGTGCTGTCTGGCCTGGTGCGCGACGATCGTCATGTTCTGGTACGTCACCGCGCACAACGTCAGGCACGGGATGTTGCCCGCGCCGGCCGCGCTGCGGGGCTTCTTCGCGGACTTCGCGTTCATGCCGCCGCTGCTGCACATCGGGATCATCGGCATGCTGATCCTGACCCGCTGGTGGGACTTCTGGACCAGCTGACGTGCGCCCCCTCCGCCCCCGCCGCCCTCTTCCGCGGGTCGCGCCGGCCGTGCCGGTCGCGATCCTCGCCGTCGTGCTGCTGCTCGTGTCGCTGGTGTGGTGGGTGTGGCCGGGACGCGGCGGCGGAGCGGACACCGGTGAGGGCGCCGACCCGGCGTGGGGCGCGCCGGCCCGGCTGACCGGGGTGCCGTCGGGTTTCTTCACCGGCTCGGACGAGACCGGGGTACGGCGGATCGCGGCCGTGGAGGCCTGGCTGGGCGGGCCGTCGCTGCGGGTCGGGCACACCTATCTGCCCGGCGACCGCTGGCCCAACATCGAGGGCCACCCCGAGCTGTTCGAGCCGTGGGCGCTGTGGAAGCAGGCCGGGCCCGGTCGGCTGTTCGTCCTCAACGTCCCCCTCCTCGACCGCAGCGAGGAGGGCCTGGACGACGCGGAGGTGCAGGACGGGCTGCGGCGCGGCGCGGCCGGGGAGTTCGACGCGCACTTCCGTACCCTCGGCGAGCGGCTCGTGGCGCACCGGCTGGCGGACACGGTCCTGGTGCTCGGCTGGGAGATGAACGGCACCACGTACGCGCACCGCTGCGCGCCGGACCCGGAGAGCTGGGTGGCGTACTGGCGGCGGGTGGTGGCGGTGCTGCGGGAGGTGCCGGGGCAGCGGTTCCGCTTCGACTTCACGCCGAGCCGCGGCCGGGACGCGATCCCGTGGCCGCGCTGCTACCCGGGCGACGACGTGGTCGACATCATCGGCATGGACGCCTACGACCAGCCGGCCGGGCTCTCCTTCGAGGAGCAGGTGGCGGAGCCGTACGGACTGGACTTCCACGCCCGGTTCGCGGCGGAGCACCGCAAACCGGTGTCGTTCCCGGAGTGGGGGCTGTTCCGCAACGGGGACGATCCGGCGTACGTACGGGGGATGCTCGACTGGTTCGCCCGGCACCGGCCCGCGTACCAGACCCTCACCGACTACTGCCCGCACGGGGTGTGGGGCTGCGCGGACAATCCGGTGTCGGGGGCGCTGGTCAGGGCCGCGCTGGGGCGGCGGTAGCGGCGCTTCCGGTGCCGGCGGAGGTGCCGGGCGCGACGTCGGGGGAGCGGAGGGTCAGGCCGGCCTGGAGGAGGTCCACGGTCCGGTCGAGGAGCGGGACCAGGTCGCCGACGCGGCCGCCGTGTTCGGCCCAGTGCACCGTGGCCTCGCGCATCGCCCCGAGGACGGCCGCGGTGAAGACCCGTACCTCCAGATCGTCGGGGGTGCGGCCGGTGCGCTCGGCGACGGCCTCGGACAGCAGTCGGCCGGTCTCGGCGGTGGTCTCGGTGAAGCGGGCGCGGACGGCGGGGACCTCGACCACGAACCGGGCGCGCAGCGTGGTCTCGTACGGTTCCTCGGCCAGGGAGGCGGCGACGGCGTCGAGGACGACGGCGCGCAGCGAGTCGAGCGGCGATTCGCCGGCCGGGCGGGCCCGCAGCCGGGCGACCAGCAGCTCGTCCTGGTCGTCGCTGAGGAGGATGTCCTCCTTGACCGGGAAGTAGCGGGCGACGGTGGAGGGGGAGACCTCGGCCGCGGCGGCGATCTGCTCCAGGGTGGTCGCCTCGTACCCCTGCTCGGCCACGAGCTGGTAGGCGGCCTTCCGGATGGCGGCGCGGGTCTTGAGCTTCTTGCGTTCGCGCAGGGTGGGGCGCGGGGAGGGGGCGGCCGAGGGGGTCATGGCGGTCATTGTGCCCGGTCCGGGGACCGGGCACAGGGGCCGGACGGGGCATATGCCCGAGCGAGGCTCGTCGCCGTCAGGCGTGCTGGTAGGCCACCAGCGAGATGCCGACGTAGTGGACGATGAACGCCACGAGGGTGAAGGAGTGGAAGACCTCGTGGAAGCCGAACCAGCGGGGCGAGGGGTTGGGGCGCTTGAAGCCGTAGACGACGCCGCCCACGCTGTAGAGCAGACCGCCGACGATCACCAGGACGAGGACGGCGATGCCGCCGGCCCGCATGAAGTCCGGCAGGAAGAAGACGGCGGCCCAGCCCATCGCGAGGTAGCAGGGCGTGTACAGCCAGCGCGGGGCGCCGACCCAGAAGACCCGGAACACGATCCCGGCCGCGGCCGCCGCCCAGACCGCCCAGAGCAGGGGGCGGCCGGTGGACTCGGGGAGCAGCAGCAGGGTCAGCGGGGTGTAGGTGCCCGCGATGATCAGGAAGATGTTCGCGTGGTCGAGCCGCCGCAGCACCGCCTCGCCGCGCGCGGACCAGTTGCCGCGGTGGTAGAGGGCGCTGATGCCGAACAGCAGGCACGCGGTCAGCACGTAGACGCCGCAGGCGATCCGGGCGCGCGGCGAGTCGGCGAGGGCGACGAGGACGAGCCCCGCGACGATCACGGCGGGGAACATCCCGGCGTGCAGCCAGCCTCGGAGTCTCGGCTTGAGGGGGAGCGGCTGCGGCAGCGCCGGGCGCTGCTCCGCGGTGGTGAGGTCCGGCGAGGCTGTCATGCCTACGCATGCTACCTACGCATGCGTAAGTTCCCTGTACCGGTGGTCGCCTCGTACGCGCGCGAACGAGCCGGAATCCGGGGGAACACGCGCGGGAACGACGGGTGCGGCAGGTGGTTGCGGTGAGCAACGAGTGGCGATGCTCACGTGTGAGGCCCCCTGGACATATGGGCGGAAGCGTCGGATGATCAAATGAGTGCGGTCGGCACCGGATGAGCGCTACGAAGCATCCGGGTCGCAGCCCCCAAGGGGCATGACATCTGAAAACCCCTCTTCAAGGAGCAATCGTGGCGCGCGACAACGCGGCTCCCTCCACCGTCCCCACCCAGCACCAGGAGCTGATCTCCTGGGTCGACCAGATCGCCGAGATCACCCAGCCCGACCGCGTCGTCTGGTGCGACGGGTCCGAGGCGGAGTACGAGCGTCTCGCCGAGGAGCTCGTCGCCAAGGGGACCTTCAAGAAGCTCGACCCGGTCAAGCGCCCGAACTCGTACTACGCCGCCTCCGACCCGACCGACGTCGCGCGCGTCGAGGACCGGACCTACATCTGCTCCGAGAAGGAGGAGGACGCGGGTCCGACGAACAACTGGATGGCCCCGGCGGAGATGCGTGAGCTCTTCGCGGGCGACCAGGGCATCTTCCGCGGCTCCATGAAGGGCCGCACCATGTACGTCGTGCCCTTCTGCATGGGCCCGGTCGGCTCCCCGCTCTCCGCCATCGGCGTCGAGATCACCGACTCCGCGTACGTCGCGGTCTCCATGCGCACCATGACCCGCATGGGCCAGGCCGTCCTCGACGAGCTCGGCACCGACGGCTTCTTCGTGAAGGCCGTCCACACCCTCGGCGCCCCGCTCGCGGAGGGCCAGGAGGACGTGCCGTGGCCGTGCAACACCACCAAGTACATCTCGCACTTCCCCGAGAGCCGTGAGATCTGGTCGTACGGCTCGGGCTACGGCGGCAACGCCCTGCTCGGCAAGAAGTGCTACGCGCTGCGCATCGCGTCCGTCATGGCGCGCGACGAGGGCTGGCTGGCCGAGCACATGCTCATCCTCAAGCTGACCCCGCCGCAGGGCGAGGCCAAGTACGTCGCCGCCGCCTTCCCGTCGGCCTGCGGCAAGACCAACCTCGCCATGCTCGAGCCGACCATCCCCGGCTGGACCGTGGAGACCATCGGCGACGACATCGCCTGGATGCGCTTCGGTGAGGACGGCCGCCTCTACGCGATCAACCCCGAGGCCGGCTTCTTCGGCGTCGCGCCCGGCACCGGCGAGCACACCAACGCCAACGCCATGAAGACCATGTGGGGCAACTCCGTCTTCACGAACGTCGCGCTCACCGACGACGGCGACGTGTGGTGGGAGGGCATGACCGAAGAGCTGCCCAAGCACCTCATCGACTGGAAGGGCAACGACTGGACCCCGGAGTCCGGGACCCCGGCCGCCCACCCGAACTCGCGCTTCACCGTCCCGGCCTCGCAGTGCCCGATCATCGCCCCGGAGTGGGAGGACCCGAAGGGTGTGCCGATCTCGGCGATCCTCTTCGGTGGCCGCCGCGCCTCCGCCGTGCCGCTGGTGACCGAGTCCTTCGACTGGAATCACGGCGTCTACCTCGGTGCCAACGTGGCCTCCGAGAAGACCGCCGCCGCCGAGGGCAAGGTCGGCGAGCTGCGCCGCGACCCGTTCGCCATGCTGCCGTTCTGCGGCTACAACATGGGCGACTACATGGCGCACTGGATCAAGATCGGCGAGTCGGCGGACGCCGCCAAGCTGCCGAAGATCTACTACGTCAACTGGTTCCGCAAGAACGACGCCGGCAAGTTCGTCTGGCCCGGCTTCGGCGAGAACAGCCGTGTCCTGAAGTGGATCGTCGAGCGCCTCAACGGCAAGGCCGAGGGTGTCGAGACCCCCATCGGCGTCCTGCCGACGAAGGACGCCCTGGACACCGAGGGCCTGGACCTGTCCGACGAGGACCTGGACTTCCTGCTCACCGTCGACAAGGACGTGTGGCGCGAGGAGGCCGGTCTGGTTCCGGCGCACCTGGAGACCTTCGGCGAGCACACGCCGAAGGAGCTGTGGGACCAGTACAACGCGCTCGTCGAGCGCCTGGGCTGAGCCCCGTGACCGCTGCCGCCGGGCTCACGGCGGCAGCGGCACCCTGAGAACTCGTGGCGGGTTGCCCCGATTTCCGCCCTGACCAGTGGGGTCACGACGGCCCGTCACGACGCGAACGACCCCCGGAGCCCCCTCACGGCTCCGGGGGTCGGCGCATGTCCGCGTCCGGTTCGCGCGCGTTCCGTGTTCGTGGCCGTTCCGCGCGGTGCGCGCGGGCGGGGCGCCGCGATGTGCCGTCGTCGACGCCGCTTTCCAGTCGACGGTGCCGCGCGGGGAGCGGACCGCCCCGGTCACGCCCTGACCTCGCGTGGGGAACGCGATGGGTGGCGCCCGGTCCGCGCTGCGTCGGCGCAGCGCGGACCGGGGCCGATCAGGGGGCGCCGACCAGGGAGTCCCCGGCGAGCGCCGCGGTGTGCGCGTCCATGCGCTCGGCGGCGAGGATCGCGGCGGTCGTGTCGGCCCGGGAGGCCGCGACCACCAGCGCCCGGCCCGCGAGGGCGTGCGCCTTGCGGTGCAGTGCTCCGGCGGGCGCGCCGCTCAGTCCCGCGTGCCGCGCCGGAGGGGTGCCGCGCAGCCGCGCGACCTGCCGGGCGATCAGCTCGCCGGCCGCGTGGTCGCCCAGCTCGTCGGTGACGGCGAGCAGGGCGGCGAGGTGTCCGGCGAGCTGGATGTCCAGCTCTTCCTCACGCGAGCGGTGCGGGAAGTCGAGCCGGTCGTAGGACTCGTCGGCCGTCCGGTGGACCGACTTGGCGCGGATCGGTTCGTACATGCGGCGGCCTCCTGCCCGGTTGCTCTGAGAGCATCCTAGCTTGGATTCCGTCTAAAGTTGAGCCATGTCCGAAATGGGGTGCGGGGTGGTGTGACGCGAGCGGGATCAGCGCTGGCTGTAGCCGTCCAGGAAGGTTCCGATCCGGGTGACCGCGTCCGCCAGATCCACCGCGGCGGGCAGTGTCACGATCCGGAAGTGGTCCGGCTCGTGCCAGTTGAAGCCCGTCCCGTGCACCACCATGATCTTCTCGGCCCGCAGCAGGTCCAGGACCATCTGCCGGTCGTCCTTGATCTTGTAGACGTTCGGGTCGAGGCGCGGGAACAGATACAGCGCGCCCCTCGGCTTCACACACGTCACGCCCGGGATCCGGGTCAGCAGCTCGTACGCCGTGTCCCGCTGTTCGAGCAGCCGGCCGCCCGGCTGCACCAGCTCGTCGATCGACTGCCGCCCCTGGAGCGCGGCGGCCACCGCGTGCTGCGCCGGCATGTTGGCGCACAGCCGCATGTTGGCGAGGATCGTCAGGCCCTCGATGTACGAGGAGGCGTGCGCCTTCGGACCGCAGACCGCGAGCCAGCCGGAGCGGAAGCCCGCCACCCGGTAGTTCTTGCTCATCCCGTTGAAGGTCAGCACCATCAGGTCGGGGGCGATCGCGGCGGTCGGGGTGTGCGTCGCGCCGTCGTAGAGGATCTTGTCGTAGATCTCGTCCGAGCAGACCACCAGCTGGTGGCGGCGGGCGATGTCGGTGAGCGCCCGCAGCATCTCGTCGTCGTAGACGGCGCCGGTCGGGTTGTTCGGGTTGATGATCACGATCGCCTTGGTGCGGTCGGTGATCTTCCGCTCGATGTCCTCCAGGTCCGGCATCCAGTCCGCCTGCTCGTCGCAGCGGTAGTGCACGGCCGTACCGCCCGCGAGCGACACCGACGCCGTCCACAGTGGATAGTCCGGCGCCGGGACCAGCACCTCGTCGCCGTCGTCGAGCAGCGCCTGCATGGACATCTGGATCAGCTCGGAGACGCCGTTGCCGAGATAGATGTCCTCTATCGACAGCGGGACGCCCTTGGTCTCGTAGTGGCTCATCACCGCGCGCCGCGCGGACAGCAGCCCCTTCGCGTCGCCGTAGCCGTGCGCGCCGGAGAGGTTGCGCAGCATGTCCTCGAGGATGGCGGGCGGGCACTCGAAACCGAAGGCGGCCGGGTTACCGGTGTTGAGCTTGAGGATGCGGTGCCCCGCCGCCTCCAGCCGCATCGCCTCTTCGAGGACCGGGCCCCGGATTTCGTAACAGACGTTGGCGAGCTTCGTGGACTGGATCACCTGCATGACGCGAGCTTACGGCGGTGCGGGGCGCGGCGCGCCGTGTTCTGGGACACGTCGCCCGGAGGGAGGCGGGGGAGGAGGCGTGGGTGTGGCGATGTCGCGCATCCTGTCGTGCTCCCTACAATCACGGCTTGTGAGCCAGTACGACACGGGGGGCGGCGAGCCTCCGAGACGACGCCGCGGCGAGGGCCGGGAGCAAGCACGGGAAACGGGACGGGAGCGGGGCCGGCGCCGGCACGCGACGAAGCGCCGGGGGCCCGGACCGCTGTGGGTGATCGGCAGCGGCGCCGTCGTCGCGGTCGGTGTTCTCGCCGCCGTCACCTCGCTCGACTCCGGACCGGCACCGCGCCCGCCCGCGGTGGACGACGGCGGACGGCCAGGGATGCCCGCGCTGATCAAGCAGGACCGCGCGCCGTCGCCCGGGAAGGACCCCGGCACCGCCACGCCTTCCGCGCCGGCGCTCGGCGCGACCGGTACCGCCCGCCCCGCGACCGCGCGGCCGTCCGCCACCACCGACGTACCGTCGTCGCCCGCCGCCGTCCCGCCCGGTGCGACCGCGACCGCGCCGGCCACCCAGTACCCGGGGAAGTCCGGCTCCGCGCCCGGCATCCGGAAGAAGCGGGGATAGGCGAGTCCGCCCCGGGACCGCGGGGGCGGGCGGGCCGCAGGTAGGTTGTCCCGTCATGTGGGTTTTCTCCGCCGCCGGATGCCGGTGGCTCGGCGCGGCCGGTTCGCTCGCCGTCACCGCCGGCGGCTGGACCGCCGGAGCCCTGCCCGTACGCGGCGGGGCCGGCCTGTGGCAGCCGCACGGGCCCGCGGCCACGACGGCCGGCGCGATCCTCGCGTACCTCGGACTGACCCTGCTGCTCGCCGCCTGGTGGCAGTACGGGCGGCTGCTGCGCGCCGGGGACCCGGGTTCCCGGGGCGGGACCCTGACGACCCTCGGGCTGTGGGCCGGGCCGCTCGTGCTCGCCCCGCCGCTGCACAGCGCCGACGTCTACAGCTACATCGCCCAGGGCGCGATGGTCCTCGAAGGCCACGACGTGTACGGGGCCGGGCCCGCTGTGCTCACCCCCGGTGAGCTGGGGTTCGACGCCGCCGCGTCCGTCGGCGGCCACTGGACGGACACCCCCGCCCCGTACGGACCGGCCTTCCTCGTCCTCGCCGAGGCGGTGGTGAAACTGACCGGCGGCTCGGTCGTGCCCGCCGTCCTCGGCATGCGGCTGATCGCCCTTGGGGCCTTGGCCCTGATCGTCTGGGCGGTACGGGGGCTGGGCGGCGGGCCCGGTGCGCTGTGGCTCGCCGCGCTCAACCCGCTGCTCCTCGTCCACGTCGTCGCCGGGACGCACAACGACGGGCTCATGATCGGCCTGCTGCTGGCCGGTGTGCTGCTCGCGGTGCGCGGGCGGTGGGTGGCGGGCAGCGCCGTCGTCGGTCTCGCGGTGATGGTGAAGTCGCCGGCGGCGCTCGGACTGCTCTTCATCGGCGTCCTGGTCGCCCGGCGGCGCGGCGGGGCCGCGGGAGTGGCGCGCGGGCTCGTGCTGCCCGGGGCGGTGGCCGCCGCGGTCTCCGCCGGGGCGACGCTGCTCGCCGGGACCGGCTTCGGCTGGCTGCGTACCCAGAGCGTCGCCGCCACCATCCACACCGCCCTGTCCGCGACCAGCGACCTCGGTCTCGGCCTCGGACTGCTCGTCGCGGACGACCCCGATCCGGTGAAGGGCGTGGTGCGGCAACTGGGCCTGGCGGCGGCCGTCGCGGTCATCGCCGTCGTGGCGTGGCGCGCGTGGCGGGGCCGGATCGACGTGCTCCTCGGGCTCGGGATCTCGCTGCTGGTGCTGGTCGCGCTGTCGCCGATGGTGCAGCCCTGGTACCTGCTGTGGGGGACGTGCGTGGTCGCGGCGGTCGCGTGGGACGGGCGGCTGGGCTGGTTCCTGGCGGTGCTGTGCGGCGCGCTGACCTACGAGACGGCCCCCTCCGGGCACACCCCCTGGTACGGCTTCGTTCTCGCCGCCCTCGCCCTGACGGTGGGTCTCCTCCTGCCGCGCGTCGCCCCGCTCGACGCGTCCTCGCCCGCCGCGATCCCGGGCCCGTGCACGGTGCCGCGCCGGCCGGCGGACCGGCACTGACCGGGGGCGGGAACGGGGCCGCGTCAGACCAGGTCGGCGGTGTCGAGGTCCAGGCCGAAGGGCTCGGGCAACCGGACCCGGGCCCCGAAGGGGTGCGGGCCGTCCACGCGCGTGTAGCCGAGCCCGCCGGGCTCGGAGTACACGGTCACGCTCTTCTCCTGCCGGTCCACGACGAGGTAGAGCGGGGCGCGGTACTCGGCGTACCGCTCGCGCTTCACGATGCGGTCGGTGTCCGCGTGCGAGTCCGAGGCGACGGCCGACGCTACCGCCCACCCGCCGGCCGGAGGGCAAGCCTTCACCCGTACGGGCGGGCGCGGGCTTCGTGCGCGCCTCTACGCGACCGGCGTACGCCGGATCGCGCGCCCTGGAAGTGCCTGTGTGCGGCGGCCGTCCTCGATGACGAACTCGCCCGCCACCAGCACGTGCGGGATGCCCGTCGGCAGGGTGCGCGGGTGGGCGTAGGTGGCGCCGGAGGCGACCGTCGCCGGGTCGAAGAGGACGAGGTCGGCGACGTACCCCTCGCGCACCCGTCCCCGGTCCGGGAGCCGGAGACGGGCCGCCGGGCGTGAGGTCAGGTGGGCCACGCACTCCTCCAGGGACAGCACGCCCTCGTCGCGGACGTAGCGCCCCAGGTACTCCGGGAACGTGCCGTACGCGCGCGGGTGCGGCTTGGCGCCCTGGAGGATGCCGTCGGAGCCGCCCGTGTGCGCCGGGTGCCGCATGATCGCGCGGACGTTCTCCTCGTGGCCCACGTGCTGCAGGATCGTCGGCCCGAGCCGGTCCGCGAGCAGCAGCCGACGGGCCGCCGGCCAGCCGTCGAGGCGCCGGCCCACCGCGTCCGCGAGGGCCGGGTCCGTCACGCCGGAGATCTCGATCGTGTCCCAGTCCATCGGCACACCGTGGCAGCCGTCGGAGCCGGTGACCTCCAGGTGGTGCCGGATGCGTTCGGCCGTCGCGTCGTCCCGCAGCCGCGCGAGCAGCGCCTCCGGTCCGCCCTCGTGCGCCCAGCTCGGCAGCACGGCCGCCAGGGTCGTACAGCCGGGGGTGTACGGGTACGTGTCGAGGGTGATGTCCGCGCCCGCCGCCAGCGCCTCGTCGAGCAGCGCGAGCAGCTCGCCCGCCCGGCCCTTGTTCACGCCGAAGTTCATGGTGGCGTGGGCGAGATGGAGCGCGCAGCCCGCCTCGCGGGTCAGCCGCACCATCTCCTCGTACGCGGTCAGCGCGCCCGCGCCGTAGGAGCGGTGGTGCGGGCAGTAGTAGCCGCCGTAGCGGGCCACGACCCGGCAGAGCGCGGTGAGTTCGGCGTCCGGCGCGTACATGCCGGGGGCGTAGGTGAGGCCCGAGGACAGGCCGACGGCGCCCTGCTCCAGGCCCTCGGCGACGAGCGCGCGCATCCGGTCGAGCTCGGCGCCGGTCGCGGGCCGGTCCGCCCAGCCCATGGCGTACATCCGGACCGTGCCCTGGGGGATCAGATACGCGGCGTTGACGGCGATGCCCCGGCCGCCGTGGGCGGTGTCGAGGCGGTCCAGGTAGCCGCCGACCGTACGCCAGTCGAGGTCGACGTCGCCCGCGTCGCCGTTCCAGCCCGCGATCGCCGCCCGTATCTCGCCGAGCGTGCGGTCGTCGGCCGGGGCATATGACAGGCCGTCCTGGCCCAGGACTTCGAGGGTCACGCCCTGCGCGGCCTTCGCGCCGTGGTCCGGGTCGCGCAGCAGCGCGAGGTCGCTGTGGGCGTGCATGTCGATGAAGCCGGGGGCGAGGACGAGCCCCTCGGCGTCGATCACCCGGCGGGCGGTCGGACGCTGGCAGCCGGCCGCGGCGCCCTCCTTGACGATCGCGGCGATCCGGCCGCCGTCGAGCGCGACGTCGGCGCGGTAGGAGGGCGCGCCGGTGCCGTCGACGACCTCGGCGTCCTGGAAGACGAGATCCACCTGGGGCTCCTCCCGATCAGAAGAAGGTGCGGATGTAGTCGACGACCGTGCCGTCCGCCTCGACCAGCGGGATCAGCTGCCACTTGTCGAAGGACGTGCACGGGTGGGACAGGCCCATCCCGACCCAGTCGCCGACCTCCAGCTCGGCGCCCTCCTCCGTCCGCACCCACGCGTGCTGGTCGGAGAGGCCGGTGACGGTGATGCCGTCGGCCGGGCGGATCGCGCCGGTGCGGGCGTCGCGGACGACCTGGGCCTCGGGCAGGTGGAGGTCGTGGGCCGCGTCGCGCTTGCCCGCGTTGGTGAACGCCTGCGCGCCGGTGGGCCGGGAGACGACCTGCGACCAGAGCCGGAACGCCGGCTGGAGCGCGCCCTCCTCCGGGATCCGGTTGAAGGGGGTCTTCTCGCGGTACTGGCCGTCGTCGTGGGAGACGTACGCGCCGGAGCGCAGCAGCTTCAGGACCGGGCGGGAGAGACCGGGGAGGTCGGCGAAGACCTCCGCGACCGCGTCGAACCAGGCGCTGCCGCCCGCGCTGACCACGATCTCCTCGACGTCCGCGCCGAAGCGGCCCGCCTTGTCGAAGCCGGCGGCCAGCGCGGTCAGCCGGCGCAGCCAGGCCCGGACCCGCTCCGGGTCGCCGTCGGGCACCTCGCCCTCGTAGCCGGCCACGCCGACGAGCCGGAGGGTGCGGGTGGCGGCGACCGCGTCGGCGACGGCGGCGCAGTCGGCCTCGGTACGGGCACCGGTGCGGGCCCCGTCGCCGGCGCCCAGCTCGACGACGACGTCCAGGGCGCGGCGCGCGCCGGCCTCGGTCAGGGCCTGGTCCATCAGCTCGGCACCGCGCACCGAGTCGACGTAACAGACCAGCCGGAAGCCGGGGTCGGCGTCGAGTTCGGCGGCGATCCAGCGCAGCGCGACGGGGTCGACGACCTCGTTGGCGAGGAAGATCCGGGCGACGCCGTGGGCGCGGTAGACGCGGACCTGGTGGGGGACGGCGGCGGTGATGCCCCAGGCGCCGTGCGCGATCTGGCGGTCGAACAGCTGCGGCGCCATGGAGGTCTTGCCGTGCGGTGCGAACGCGAGGCCGTGGCGCTCGGCGTACTCCTCCAGGAGGCGCAGGTTGTGCGCGACGGACTCGGCGGAGAGCGCGAGGACGGGGGTGGTGAAGCCGCCGGTGAAGAGATTGCGGCGTTGGGCGGCGAGTTCGCCGACGGTCAGGCCCTCGGCGTCGGGCGGCAGCGCTTTGAAACGGTGGTCGACGCGCTCGCTGGCCAGGTCCGGCACGAAGGTTCCTCCTCGACGGGGCGGATCAGTCGTTGCATTGTCTGCAACGCCCGTTGCGTGTACCGCTCACGATTGTCTAACATCCGGCCCGACGCCGGGTCAATGGACCCGCGTCGTCCCGTCCTCCCGCGCGAAGGAGCCCGCAGGTGACCGGCACCCCGCCGCCCGACGTCGTCTGCCTCGGCGAGTCCATGGTGACCTTTCTGCCCACCCGGCCGGGCCGCCTCGCCGACGTTCCCTCCTTCGACCGGGGCATCGGCGGCGCCGAGTCCAACGTCGCCTGCGCCCTCGCCGCCCTGGGACACCGCGCCCGCTGGGTGGGGCGGGTCGGCCGCGACGGCTTCGGCGACCACCTGACCGAGGCGATCGGGGCGTACGGGGTCGACGTCTCCGCCGTCGTCCGCGACCCCGGCCGGCCCACCGGCGTCTACTTCCGCACCGCCACCGACCGGGCCGGCGCCGCGCACGAGGTCGCGTACTACCGGGCCGGGTCGGCCGCCTCCGCGATGGGGCCCGCGAACGTCCCGTACGACAGCGTCACCGACGGCCGGATCCTCCACCTGACCGGCATCACCCCCGCGCTGTCCGCCTCCTGCCTCGACCTCGTACGCGGCCTCCTCGCCCGGCGGCCCGGCCGCCCGCCGCTGGTCTCCTTCGACGTCAACTTCCGGCCCCGGCTGTGGCACGACCGGACGGAGGCCGGCCGGGTGCTGCGCGACCTCGCGCGCGGCGCCGACCTCGTCTTCGTCGGCGCGGACGAGGCGCGCGAGCTGTGGGGGTTGACGAGCGTCGGCGCCATCGCCGAGGCGCTCGACGGGCCGCGGCTCCTCGTGGTCAAGCTCGGGCGGGGCGGAGCCGTCGTCTTCGACCGCGGGCCGGACCGCGGGCCGGGCTCGCACCCTGCGGACGGCACCACGCCCGCCGATCCGGATGGCACCGCCGCGGTGGATCCGTTCGGCACCGCGCTGCACGTCCGCGCCCCGCGCGTCGACATCGTCGCGCCCGTCGGGGCCGGGGACGCCTTCGCCGCCGGGTTCCTGTCCGGCACCCTGCGCGGGCTCGACCCGAAGTCCCGCGTCCGGCTCGGGCATCTGACGGCCGCCGCCGCGCTCACCGTCCCCGGCGACGTCGCCGTCCCCGCCCGGCGCGCCCGCACCGACCGGCTGGCGGCGCTCGACGACCGCGCCTGGGAGAGACTGCGTCTCGGCCCCGGCTGGACGGGGGACGATCAGGAGGTACGTACGTCATGAGCCAGACCGTCGACCGCGCGCTCAGCATCCTGCCGCTGCTCGCGCGGGGACCCGCCGATCTCGGGCAGGTCGCCGGGCGGCTCGGCGTCCACAAGTCGACCGCGCTGCGGCTGCTGCGCACCCTGCGCGAGCACGGCCTCGTCTACCGGCAGCGGGACCAGCGCTACCGGCTCGGCGCCGGGCTGTTCGCGCTCGCGCAGGAAGCCGTCGAGAACCTCGACGTCCGCGAGATCGCCCACCCCCACCTCGCCGCGCTCAACGAGCGGACCGGGCACACCGTGCACCTCGCGGTCCGCGAGGAGGGCGAGGTCCTCTACATCGACAAGGTCGAGAGCCGCTACCCGGTGCGGATGTACTCCCGGATCGGCAAGCCCGTCGCGGTCACCGTCGCCGCCGTCGCCAAGCTGCTCCTCGCCGACCTGCCCGAGCCCGAGCGGCGGGCGCTGGCCGCCCGGCTCGACTACCCGCGCTACACGTCCCGTTCGACGCCGGACGCCGCCGCCTTCCTCACGGAGCTGGCGACCGTACGCGCGCAGGGCTGGGCCACCGACCTCGGCGGCCACGAGGAGTCCATCAACTGCGTCGCCGCGCCGATCCGCGGCGCCGACGGCCGGGTCGTCGCCGCGATGTCGGTCTCGGCGCCCAACGTGGTCGTCACGGCGGACGAACTCCTCGCCCTGCTCCCGCTGGTGCGGCGGACGGCCGAGGACATCAGCGCCGAGTACTCGGGCGCGCACACCCTCAACGGGACCCCGCACGACCTGGAAGCCCCGCAAGCCCCGCAAGCCCCGCAAGCCCCGCAAGTCACGGACACCCCGAAGGACGACGCATGACCGAGAAGATCGCGCTCACCCCCGCCACCCACACCGCCCCGCCCGCCCGGTTCTCGCACGGGGTGAAGAAGGGGAACATCCTCCAGGTCGCCGGTCAGGTCGGCTTCCTGCCCGCAGTCGCCGGGCAGCCGCCGGTGACGGCCGGTCCGACGCTGCGCGAGCAGACCCTCCAGACCTTCGCCAACGTCAAGGCGATCCTGGAGGAGGGCGGCGCGAGCTGGGACGACGTGATGATGATGCGCGTCTACCTCACCGACGTCGCCCACTTCGCCGAGATGAACGAGATCTACGACGCGTACTTCGAGGAGCAGGGCCTCACCGCCCCCGCCGCGGCCCGCACCACGGTCTACGTCGGCCTGCCCAAGGGGCTGCTCATCGAGATCGACGCGCTCGCCGTCCTGGGCTGAGCCGCCCCGCCCGTATCCCCGGGAAACCCGAAGCGCCGCCGGGGGAGCGGCGGCGCTTCGAGGTGGGCCCCCGGGGGAGTGTGGGGTTCCCCCGGGGGAGCGAAGGGGCGGATCTACGGGAGTTACGGGAGTTACGGGAGGGCGTGGACGTACGGGCCGACCGCGTTCGACCAGGCGTTCCCGGCCGTCGCGTCCCAGTTCGTCGACCAGGTCATCGCACCGCGGATGCCCGGGTAGGTCCGCGACGGCTTGAAGGAGCCGCAACTCGTGGTCCTGGCCAGGCAGTCGAGGGCGTTCTTCACGACCGACGGGTCGACGTAGCCGCTGCCCGCGCCGCGCGACGAGGCGGGCACGCCGATGCCGACCTGGGAGGCGTCCAGGCCGCCTTCGAGCTGGATGCAGGCGAGCGCGGTGAGGAAGTCCACCGAGCCCTGGCTGTACACCTTGCCGTCGCAGCCGAGCATCGCACCGCTGTTGTAGTACTGGGTGTTGACCACCGTGAGGATGTCCTTCACGGCGAGCGCGGTCTTGAAGTACTCGGTGCCGGTCGACTGCATGTCGAGCGTCTGCGGCGCCATCGTCAGGACCATGCCGGAGCCCGCCTTGGCCGACAGCCGGCGCAACGCCTTCGACAGGTAGGTCGCGTTGACGCCGTGCTCCAGGTCGATGTCGACGCCGTTGAAGCCGTACTCCTGCATCAGGCCGTACGCGCTGTCGGCGAACGCGGCCGCGGTCGCGTCGCTGTTGATGGTGACGTTGCCCAACTCGCCGCCCACGGACAGGATCACCGACTTGCCGGCCGCCTTCTTGGCCGCGATGTCGGCCTTGAAGTCGGCGGTCGACGCGTAGCCGACGGCCGGGTCGAGGGTGAAGCCGATCCGGCCCGGGGTGGTCGTCGACTCGGCGAAGGAGACCGCGATGATGTCGTACGAGGACGGCACGTCGCGCAGCTTCTGCACGGTGGCGCCGTTGTCGAAGTTCTGCCAGTAGCCGGTGACCGCGTGCTTGGGCACGGCCGGGCCGGGGTTGGGCGGGGTGCCCGTGTCCGACGTCCTCGCCGGCACCGCCGCCGACTTGGGGGACTCGCCCGCCGCGTTGGTGGCGCTCACCTGGAACTGGTACGAGGTGTTCGCGGTCAGCCCGGAGACGGTGGCCGAGGTGCCGCTCACGGTGGTCGCGAGGGCGCCGTCGCGGTACACCTTGTAGCCCGTCGCGCCGGAGACCGCGCCCCAGGTGAGGTCGACCGAGGACGAGGTCACGGTGCCCGCGGCGAGCCCGGCCGGCGCGCCCGGGATCGACGGACCCGGGTCCGTACCGCCGCCGCCGTCGGGGCCGAAGACGTTCACGTCGTCGACGGAGTAGGCGGCCGTGCCGTACCACCCGTGCGTGTAGACCTGCACGGACGTGGTGGACGGGCCGGCGGTGAAGGTGGTCGTCAGCTGCTTCCAGGCGCCGCTGTCCGGCGTCCAGGTGGACACGTCGGTGGTGCCGGTGCCGCGGGCGCCGAGGTAGGCGTACCCGCCCTGCACCCACGCGCTCAGCGTGTACGTCGAGCCGGGCTTCACGGCCACGGTCTGGACGCACTCGGCGTTGTTCGCACCGGCCGGCGTGGCGCGCAGGGCGCCGGTGCCGGTGCGGACGGGTGACGAGACGGCGGTGCCGGTGCCGCCGGCACAGGACCAGCCGGCGAGACCGTTCTCGAAACCGGCGTTCTTGGCGACGTTGATGTCGCCGGCGGCGGCCTGGGCGGTGCCGGTCACGGCGACCGTGCCGGCGAGGGAGAGCCCGGCGCTGACGGCGAGCGCCAGCGCGGCTCGGGTGGTGCGCTCCACGTGCTGCCTCCGATGGGGGATGGGGGAGGGGAGGTGCGCGGAACAAGTTGGTCCAGACCAATTGGGTTGTCAAGACCTCTGGCAGAGACCACCGTTCGGGCGGGCCGGTGACCGGTGCGCGCGAGACGGCGGAACGGAAGGGCGACAACAGCCATCAAATTGGCTGAGCTTGGAGGATTGTGTGTTCAGTACTCCAGGGGCCTGGATAAAGTGCAGGGGCGGTAACGCCGCAAACGCGGGTAGTGATCACCAGGTGGTCAGTGAGCTTTGAGGGATCGAGGGATCGGGGAGCCCGACGTGCCGACAGCGATCGCGGTCACGAGCGCCGACCTGGTGCTGCCGCCGACCGACCCCCGCACCCCGCCGGCGGCCGTGCTGCCCGGCCCCGACGCGCGGCCGCTGGACGCCGCGCTCGTCGACGTACGCCAGCTGCTCGACCAGCACGGGCACCTGGTCGTCGTCTGCCCCGACGCCGCGCCGCCCGCGACCGTCCAACGCCTGTACGCCGTACGGGCCCTGCTCGAATCCGACCGGATCGCGATCGTCCGCACCGCCCTGCCGCCGCTCGGCGCCGCCGTCCTGGTCCGCCAGCTCCGGCAGCTGTCCGCCTGCGACTTCAGCCCCGGCGTGCTGGCCTCCGCCGCCCGGCTGCTCACCCACTACGTCTACGCGGGCGCCGTCCTCGGCTCCGTCGCCAAGCTCGACCACGTACCCGTCGGACTCGGCTCCCACCTCAAGGGCTGGCTGCCCGGCGCCCACTTCGCGGTCCTCGCCGGGCCCACGCCCCAGCTCGTCCGCCTCCCGGGCGGCGGAGGCGGCAGCGGCCATCGCGCGGCGGACGGTGAACAGCTCGCCGGGCCCGAGTTCGCCACCGACCTCGTCGTCGCCCGCGGCCAGCTCCAGAGCGACTGGCCCACCGCCACGCTCGGCCCGCGCTGGCGGGTCCGCGCCGTCCAGGAGGCCCCGCTGCCCGAGTCCTCGGCGCGCTGGTGGGGCACCGGGCGCCTGGTCGAGTTCACCGCGTACCTGCCCGACCTGAACGTCCTGCACCAACTCGTCACCTCCGTACGGCGCGAGACCTGCCACTGGTGCCGGATGGAACTCCTCGGCGACCGCTGCGGCTTCTGCGCCGCGCCGCTGCCCCCGGCCGAAGCCGCCGCCCCGGCGCTCGCCGCCCCCGCCGCCCGTACCGCCATCGGCCCAGGCCCGGGCGCAGCCCCTCGCTAGCCCCCGCCGGTCCCGGTCCGTGGATCCGCTCACAGGCCCGCCCGCCGATCCGCCCGTCACCCCCGTCCGTCGCGTCACCCGTCCCCACGATCGAGGTAGTACGGCCATGAACTCCCGCCAGCGCCGCGGCGTCATCCTGCTGCTGCTCTCCGTCCTGTGCGCGCTCGGCGCCTTCGCCGGCGTCCTCACGGTGATCAGCGACGTCAACTCCAAGGTCGGACCCGAGGTGACGGCGTACCGGATCAAGGACGACATCGCGCCCTACACCCCGCTCGGCCCCGACCGGTTCGAGAAGATAAAGATGCCGGAGCGCTGGCTTCCGGACACCGCCGTCACCGACCTGCGCCGCACCCAGGGCAAGATCGCCGTCACCACCCTGAAGTCCGGCTCGCTGCTCCAGAGCGACATGATCGTCGACCGGCCCGCGCTCGAACCCGGCCAGCAGGAGATCGCCATCATGATCGACGCCGCCACCGGTGTGGCCGGCAAGATCACCCCCGGCGCCGCCGTCAACATCTACGCCACCTTCTCCGGCGAACGCGGCGGCGGCCGGGCCGCGAACCAGACCCCGCAGTCCAAGCTCATCGTCGCCGGCGCCAAGGTCCTCGCCATCGGCAAGATCACCCCCATCGAGAACCAGGACGACCGCGGCGCCCGGGCCACCGACGGCGTCCCGATCACCTTCGCCCTGAACACCGCCGACACCCAGCGCGTCGCCTACGCCGAGTCCTTCGCCCAGCACGTCCGCCTCGCCCTGGTCGCCCCCGGCTCCGCCGCCACGCCCGACCCGCGCGACCGCACCTACACGCTCGACAAGGACAAGTGAGGCCCGCATGACCACCAGGATCCTGCCGGCGGTGGGTGACCCGGACGCGGCCCGCGCGGTCCTCACCCTCGTCGGCCAGCTGCCCGACGCCGAACCCTCCGGGCCCGTCGCCGACTCCACCCGGCTGCTCGACACGCTCGCCTCCCTCGCCGCCGTCTCCCTCGACGAGCTGCCCGACGTCGTCCTCGTCCACGAGCGCATCGGCCCCGTCCCGGCACTCGAACTCGTGCGCGAGGTGGCGCTCCGCTTCCCCGCCGTCGGCGTCGTCCTCATCACCTCCGACGCGAGCCCCGTGCTGTTCTCCGCCGCCATGGACTCCGGCGCCCGCGGACTGGTCACGCTCCCGCTCGGGTACGAGGAGCTGGCCAGCCGCGTGCAGGCCGCCGCCCAGTGGGCCGCCGGCGTCCGGCGGCACCTCGGCGGCGCGGCCGAGGGCGGCCCGGCCGGGCCCGGCGGCACCGTCGTCACCGTCAGCGGCGCGAAGGGCGGCGTCGGCACCACCGTCACCGCCGTCCAGCTCGCCCTCGCCGCCCGCGCCTCCGGGCGCACCGTGGCCCTCGTCGACCTCGACCTGCAGGGCGGCGACATCGCCTCGTACCTCGACGTGCAGTTCCGCCGCTCCGCCGTCGACCTCGCCAGCATCAACGACATCTCGCCGCGGGTCCTCCAGGACGCCGTGTACGTGCACGAGACCGGCCTCAGCCTGCTCCTCGCCCCCGGCGAGGGCGAACGCGGCGAGGAGGTCGGCGAGCGCGCCGCCCGCCAGATACTGCACGCCCTGCGCGGCCGCCACGAGGTCGTGATCGTCGACTGCGGCACCCACCTCGACGCCGCCGGCGCCGCCGCGATCGAGGCGGCCGCCACCGCGCTGCTGGTCACCACGCCGGACGTGGTCGCCGTACGGGCCGCCAAGCGCGTCGTACGGATGTGGGACCGGCTGCAGATCCGCAAGCCGGAGGAGACCACGATCCTGGTCAACCGGCACCAGCGCGCCACCGAGATCCAGCCCGCCCTGATCCAGCGCATCACCGGCACCCGGATCGCGGGCGTCGCCGTCCCCGCCCACTTCAAGGAACTCGCCGCCGTCGTCGACGCCGGCCGGCTGCACGACCTCGACGCGCGCTCGTCCGTCAAGCAGGCGCTGTGGCAGCTCGCCGGCGAACTGGGCCTGGTCACGGCCGCGGCCGCGCAGCCCGGCAAGGAACCGGCCCGCGGCGGCGACCGGGGCGCGCTCGGCGCGCTGCGGCGGCGCGGGGGAGGCCGCTGAGCCATGCGGAGACCGGTCGGGACACACGGACGGGCACCGCGCGAGCCGCGGTGCGCGCGGGACGGCGGGCAGGTGGCGGTCGAGTTCGTCGGCATGCTGCCGCTGATCCTGCTCACGCTGGTGCTGCTGTGGCAGTGCGTCCTGGTCGGCTACACGTACACGCTCGCCGGGAACGCGGCCGACGAGGCCGCCCGTGCCGGGGCCGTCGGCGACGACTGCGCGGCGGCGGCGCGGCGGCACCTGGACGGCGCGTGGCGGGCGCGGGCGAAGCCGAGCTGCCCCGGGGGGCCGTCCGGCGGGATGTACCGGGTACGGGTCACCCTGAAGGTGCCCGTGCTGTTCCCCGGCGCCGGCGCGCTCCCCTTCGACGTGAACGGCGACGCCGCCGCCGTATGGGAGGGAGCGCAGCCATGAGGTGGTCACGTACCCGTACACGCACACGTACGCGCCCCCGTCGACGGGCCCGGGACCGGGGCCAGGTCGCCATCGAGTACCTGGGCTTCCTGCCGATCCTGCTGCTCGTCGGCCTGGCCGGGATCCAGGTCGGCGTCATCGCGTACGCGGCCCAGCAGGCGGGCACGGGCGCGCGGGCGGCCGCGCGCGCCGCGAGCGCCGACGACCCCGACCACGTCCTCCCGGACCCCGAGGCCGCCGGAAAGACGGCAATGAGCGACTGGGTCGCCCGCCGCAGCGAGGTGTCCGAGTCGGGCGGCGTCGCGACCGTGACCGTCCACATCCCCTCCCTCGTCCCCTTCTGGGACTTCGACGACGTGCGGAGGACCGCCACCATGCCCGTGCCCCGGAAGGACCAGCCATGAGCCTGCGGGCCCGTATCCACACCCCCGAGGAGAACGGGGCACACGGCCGCGGCGGCGCGGGCGAGGACGGCCATCTCGTCGCGTCCTTCCGCGCCAAGCTCCTCGAAGAGATCGACCTCACCGAGATGTCGGCGCTCCACGCCGCCGAGCGCCGGGCCCGCCTCGAACGCGTCCTCGGCCACATCATCAGCCGCGAGGGCCCGGTCCTCTCCACCACCGAACGCGCCCAGCTGATCCGCCGGGTCGTCGACGAGGCGCTCGGACTCGGCGTCCTCGAACCGCTCCTCGAAGACGCCTCCATCACCGAGATCATGGTCAACGGCCCCGACCAGATCTACATCGAACGGGCCGGCCGGGTGGAGCTGCTGCCGCTGCGCTTCGCCTCCCAGGAACAGCTGATGCAGACCATCGAACGCATCGTGTCCACCGTCAACCGGCGCGTCGACGAGTCCAATCCGATGGTCGACGCCCGGCTGCCGTCCGGCGAGCGCGTCAACGTCATCATCCCGCCGCTCTCGCTCACCGGGCCCACGCTCACCATCCGGCGCTTCCCCCGCTCGTACACCCTGCACGAGATGATCGGCCTCGGCTCGATGGACGAACAGATGCTGTTCCTGCTCGCCGGGCTCGTGCAGGCCAAGTTCAACGTGATCGTCTCCGGCGCCACCGGCACCGGGAAGACCACCCTCCTCAACGCCCTGTCCGGCCTCATCCCCGAGGGCGAACGGATCATCACCATCGAGGACTCCGCCGAACTCCAGCTCCAGCAGTCCCACGTCATCCGCCTGGAGTCCCGGCCGCCCAACATCGAGGGCCGGGGCGCGGTCACCATCCGCGACCTCGTCCGCAACTCCCTGCGCATGCGCCCCGACCGCATCGTCGTCGGCGAGGTGCGCGGCGGCGAGACCCTCGACATGCTGCAGGCCATGTCCACCGGCCACGACGGCTCGCTGGCCACCGTGCACGCCAACTCCGCCGAGGACGCGCTGATGCGGCTGCAGACGCTGGCGTCCATGGCCGAGGTGAAGGTGCCGTTCGAGGCGCTGCGCGACCAGATCAACAGCGCCGTCGACGTCCTCGTCCAGCTCACCCGCCACCCCGACGGCACCCGCCGCGTCACCGAGATCGCGATCCTCGCCTCCAGCGGGCGCGAGCGCTATCTCCTCGCGACCGTCAGCCGCTTCCACGCCCAGCCGCTCGCGGCGGACGGACGGGTGTACGGCGAGTTCGTCCACCACCCGCTGCCGCGCCGCGTCGCGGAACGGCTCTACATGGCGGGCCAGCCGCTGCCCCAGGCGTTCGGCGTGGCGGCGGACGACGGACAACTGGCCGTACGCGAAGCGAAGTAGAGGACAGGACCCGAAGCGACATGAAGAAAGGGCAAGGACGGTGAACCCGACTCTGCTGACCGTGGGCGTGGCGCTGGTCGCCTGCGCCCTCGCGGTGGCCGGCATCCAGCTGTACGCGAGCGGCAGGGCACAGCGGGCCGCACTGATCGACCGGCTGACCCGGGCCACCGGAGAGCAGGACGGGGGTACGGGGCGACGCGTCCGGCCGTTCCGCGGCGTCGACCGGCGGGTGCGGCGCACCGCCCTCGGGCGCGCGCTCGAACTCCGCATCTCCGCCACGGGGTTGGAGGTCACGCCGGGCGAGTTCGTGGTCTACATGGCGATCGCCGTCGCCGTGCTGTGGATCGCCGGACAGTCCCTGCTCTCCCCGTTCTTCGGCCCGATCTGCGGCTTCGTGGGCGTGTGGGTGGCCCTCGGATTCCTCAACTGGCAGCGGCAGAAGCGGATCGAGAAGTTCATCAACCAGCTTCCCGAACTCTCCCGCATCCTCGCCAACGCCACCCAGGCCGGCCTCGCCCTGCGGATGGCCCTCTCGCTCGCCGCCGACGAGATGGAGGCCCCGGCCGGCGACGAACTGGAGAAGGTCGCCCAGCAGCTCGCCGTCGGCACCTCCATCGACGACGCCCTCGGCGAACTCGCCGCCCGGCTGCCCTCGCGCGAACTCGTCGTCCTCGTCACGACACTGGTCCTCGCCAACCGGGCCGGCGGTACCGTCGTCTCCTCGCTGCGCAACCTCACCGAGACCCTGGAGGAACGCAAGGAGACCCGGCGCGAGGTCCGCACCCAGCTGTCCCAGGTCAGCATGACGGCGTACTCGGTCCCGGTCATCGGCATCGGCTCGCTGCTGCTCATCGACAACATGCAGCCCGGCGCCCTGGACCGGATGACCGGATCCGGCATCGGCCAGATCGCGGTGGTGGCGGCCTTCGCGCTCTACGTGGTCGGGTTCGTCGTCATCCGCCGCATCGCCAAGATCGACGTGTGAGGGCGTGACACCCGTGGAACTCCTGCTGGCCCTCCTCGCGGGCCTCTCCGTCGCCGGCGCCGCCTACGGCATCCGCCTCTACCGCGCCGACGCCAAACTGCCCGCCGACCTCCAGCTCGCCCTCGAAGTCGGCGCCACCCGCACCGGCGCGGTGTACTCCGCCGTCGACCGGCTCGGCATGCGCTGGTCGCCCGCCGTGCTGCGGATGATGGGCCCCAAGCGGGTCGACTCCGTACGCCGCCGCATCGACCTCGCCGGCAATCCGGGCGGCCTCACCATTGACCGCTACGGCGCCCGGCGCGCCGTCTACGGCGCCCTCGGCGCGGTGGGCGGGCTGCTGATGCTCGTACGCGGCTCGTTCCTCGTCGCGATCCTGCTCTTCGCCTTCGGCGCCTTCTGGACCGAGGTCGGCATCTGGTCCGCCGTCCGCATCCGCAAGGACCAGATCGAACGTACTCTCCCCGACTTCCTCGACGTCCTCGCCGTCGTCGTCTCCGCCGGACTCGGCTTCCGGCAGGCCCTGGAGCGGGTCGCCGAGAAGTACGAGGGCCCGTGGGCCGACGAACTGCGCATCACCCTGCGGCAGATGGACATGGGCGTCAGCCGCCGCGAGGCCTTCGACGCGCTGCGCCGCCGCAACGACTCCGAGCAGGTCGCCCAGTTCGTCACCACCCTCCAGCAGGGCGAGGAACTGGGCGCGCCCATCGTCGAGACGCTGATCCAGATCGCCAACGACATGCGCCGCACCGACGCGCAGAACGCGCGGCGCAAGGCGGCGAAGGCCGTCCCCAAGGCCACCATGGTGATCACCATGCTCATGGTCCCGGCCACGATGATCCTGCTCGGCGCCGGCCTGTTCCTGGGCACCGGCACCGACTTCGGCTCGATCACGGGCGAGTGAGGGCGGTGACGGCGACGAGACTGAACCTTCTGGTGGTGAGCGCCAACCCGGTCGTACGGGCGGGCCTGGCCGTCCTCCTCGACGCGTACCCGGACCTCGACGTGACGACGACCGCCGAGGTCCCCGCCCTCCGGGCACGCACCGCCCCGGACCTCGTCCTCCTCGACGGCAGGCCGGAAGCACTTCCGCGTCTGGTGGCCGTCGCGCCGGTCGTCCACCTGACGCACGTGGCGGGGGAGGGGGCGGGGCCCTGGACCCTCGTCCACGGGCAGTTCGAGGTGGCGGACCTCTTACGGATGATCCGAGAGGCTGCGACTGCACATACTGGCGCCGGTTCAACTGTCACGAATATACTGCGCTTCAGGAATTCTACTTCGCGAGTGCAACGATTCGGTCTGAGTGCGAGGGAGGTGGAGGTGATGGACCTGATCGCGTCCGGCATGACCAATCAGCGCATCGCCGCCGCCTGCTGCATCTCCGAGAAGACCGTCAAGAACCACATCAACCGCATCTTCGCCAAGCTCCACAGCACCACCCGCGGCGAGGCCATCGCCTCCTGGCTCGGCACGCGGACGGCGTCATGACGCCGACTACGCACCGTATTTGGGCCTACGGACCCTGTGAGCACACCCCCCATTCGGCGTACCCTGCCCCAGCCGGACTCGGCACGCACACGCAGTCATCCGGAGGGGAACACCATGAACGACGCGCTCCTGAAGGCCCTGACCAAGGCCAAGGCGCACGCGACCAGTTGGACCGCCGGGCGGGCGGGCGACCGCGGGCAGACGGCGGTCGAGTACCTGGGAATCATCGTGGTGGTGGTGGCGATCGTGATCGCGATCACGGGTACGGACATCGGGCAGACGATCAGGACGGCCATCTCGAACAAGATCGCCGAACTGCTCGGATAGTGCCCGGGGCACGGGGCGGCGACACCGGCCAGGCGTTTCCCGTCTACATCACGGTGATCGCGGGTCTGCTCTTCCTCGCGTTCGTCTACTTGGCGGTCGGGCAGGCGGCTTCCGTCCGTAACGAGGGTCAGACGGCGGCGGACGCGGCCGCGCTGGCGGCCGCGCAGGACGCCCGAGAGCAGCTGCGCGACGGCTGGCTCCGCGTCCTCGGGGAACCGGACGAGTGGGGCGCCTTCCTCAACGGCGAGGAGTACGACTCCTCCCGTGCCTGTCAGGAGGCGGCGCGGTTCGCGGCCGAGAACGGTGCCGCGCTGGACGGCCCGTGTGAGGCCGGACCGGGGCGTGGCGGGGGAGAGGAATTCCGCGTGCGGATCCGCACGAACGACTCCGTGGGCCGGTCGAGCGTGCCCGGCACGGAGGGGCAGCACGCCGAGGCCACGGCGACCGCCGTCCTCGAACCGCTGTGCACCTTCACCCCGCCCGAGCCGACGTCTTCGCCGCCGCCCACCTCACCGCCGTCCAGTTCGCCCTCGCCCTCCGAGGAGCCGACGGCGACACCGAGTCCCGAACCGGAACCGATCACCGGCCTCCACTGCCGTGACCTCGACTGGACGATCGATCCGGAAAACCCCCGGCTGCCGAGCGTGGCCGATCTCTTTACCGTCCGACTGGTCGACTGATGAGCGAAGGACCTCGTTTCCCCATGAACGTGCGGCACGCAAAGCAGATCGGCAGAGGAGCCGCGACAGCGGCCCTGGCCACTGGACTGATCCTCGGCCTCTCGGGCTGCGGCGGCGACGAGAAGCCGCCTCAGGACGACAAGCCGGCGAAGAGCAGTGCGCCGGCCAAGGCCGGTAACGGGGCGGGTGCGCAGCAGCCTGCGGAGTCGCAGGAGCCGGCGGAGGCACTCGGCACCCTCGCGGGGCAGGACGGATTCGAGCTGACCGTCAACTCGGCCGAGCGGGATGCCGGCGGATTCATCACGGTCAAGGGCATGTTGAAGAACACCGCTGACAAGTCCCGTGCCGTTCCCAGAGGTATTCAGGGCGACGAGACGGAGGTGGTGAAGCACGGCAATTCGCTCGGCGGCGCCACGCTCCTGGACCCCCAGGGCAAGAAGCGCTACTACGTGCTGCGCGACACGGACGGGCGGCCCCTGACCACCACGGGGCTCGACATTATGAAGGGGGGCGCTTCCCTCCCCGTCTTCATGCAGTTCCCCGCACCGCCCGCCAATACAGCCGAGGTCTCCCTTCAGGTCCCGACCTTCACCCCCGCCACCATCAAGCTCTCCTGAGGGTGCAGCCATGACCTCGACGACGACATCCCGCCGTATCGCCGCTCTCACGGTCACCGTGCTGCTCCTGGCCGGGACCGCCGGGACCGCGCGGGCCGACGATCCGCCCGGGTCCGTGTCCGCCGGTGCCCCGTTGCCCGCCATCGACACCAAGTCGCCCGCGCTGATGCTGCCCGACGGGGCGACGCTCGCGCCTGCCAAGGTGCTCGACATCAAGCAGATCGTCGAGGAGGAGGGCGGCGAGGAGCGGCGCGAGGACACCAACGTGGACGTGACGTTCGCGCTGCAGGCCGAGGTGCTGTTCGGCAAGGACAGTGCCAAGCTCAGCCCTTCCGCCGGCTCCCGGATCGCCGCCATCGCCGCGGAGATCAAGAGGCAGGGGACCGGGCGGGTCCGGGTGTTCGGGTTCACCGACAACCTCGGGACCTACGAGCACGGGCTGAAACTCTCCAAGCAGCGCGCCGACGCCGTGCAGCGGGAGCTGGCCAAGGGGCTGGACCCGGGAATCACGTTCGACATCCGCGGGTACAGCGAGGACTATCCGATCGCCGACAACTCCACCGAGGAGGGCCGCCGGAAGAACCGCCGGGTCGAGGTCTCCTTCCCCCGCACCTCCTGAGAGCGCGGCTCAGGCCGGCGCGGCCAGGGCTTCTGGAGCTCGTCGAAGCGGCGGACGTCGCGCTCGTGGGCCGCGGGCCCGCCGGTGCGGCGCGGCACGGCGAGTTCGGCGGCCAGTTCCGCGGGCCGGACCAGCGGCGGGCGGCGCAGCGCGCCCACCTGACCGGCGGACAGCGCCGAGTCGGCGACGACCACGGCCGCCTCCCGCCCGCCGCGCGGTTGAGGTCGCCGACCGTACGCGCCGGGGTCGTCACCCGCAGCCCGCGCCGCTGCCCGCAGTTCCGGTCAGCTGGCCGGGACGTGACGTGACGTGCACCCGTATCCCGTCCGTCCCGCCGCTCCTGTGGGCGGTGAACTCGAGGACGCCGGGCACGTCTTCCCCGTTCTCCACCGCCGCCGGGCCGCGCAGCGGCTCGACGCGGTGCAGCGCCGCCGCCGTGCGACGCGCCCCGGCGGAGCGGCTGCCAGCCGTCCGCCCGCAGCCGCCGGGCGAGCCGCCCCGCCGGCCAGCCCGCGGCCATCGCCCACACCGTGAGCAGCACCCCGCCCCTGGCGAGCCTCCACAATTCGCGCATACGCCCAACGATCCACGGAAGAGCGACAGTTCGCCAGGCCTGTGGAAAACCTGGCGAAAGGCGGCGTCAGGAAAGTGCAAAAGTGCAGGAAACAGGCGGGTCAAGGCGCCGGAGGAGGAGCATCCTGATCCGTGGAGCTCCCCTCACCCCTCACACCAGCGCATCCGAAACGGTCAGCCGATGACTTCCCCCGCCTCCACCCCCGCGCTCCCCGCCACCACCCTCCCCACGCCCACCATCACCCCCGGCATCCAGCTCGTCGGCGACCTCGTCGCGTACGTCCCCGGGCTCCGCACCGCCTACGACGCGCACGTCGTCTGCCAGGGCCGCGTCCAGCCGCACGTCTTCTTCTGGGACGTCGTCCAGGCCACCGTCCAGTCCTACGTCGCCGATGCCGACCACGACGCCGACCACAAGGGCGACAGCCACGAGCGCGCCGACTGGCGGCGCACCCTCGATTTCCTGGAGGCGCAGAGCCGCCGGGGCGTCGCCAGCGTCGACGAGGTCATCGTCACCTCCTTCCTCGGCGACCTGCCCCACCCCCACGAGCCCGGCCACGCCCTCGTACGGCGGCTCGGGCCCGTGCTGGCCGCCCGCTTCGGGCGGCTCCGACCCGGCGGCTGATAATCGAGCGCATGTCCCGCGCCACCCCGCACGCCCCGCCTGTCACTCCCGCCCCGCCGCCGCCCCCGAGCGCACCCCCCTGGGCCGCGCTCGCCGGCTACGCCGCCACCCGCGTCCTCGGCCTCCTGGCCCTCACCGTCGCCGCGGCCGCCACCGGCAAGGACGGATGGCACCGGCTCTCGGGCCGCTGGGACGCGGTCTGGTACACGCGGATCGCCGAGCACGGCTACGGCTACCAGGTCACCCTCCCCGACGGCGCCGTCCACGCCGACCTCGCCTTCTTCCCCCTCTTCCCGGCCCTCGAACGGGCCGTCTCCACCGTCCTGCCCGTCGACGCCGCCACCGCCGGACTCCTCCTCTCCTGGGCCGCCTCGCTCGCCGCCGCCTGGGGTATGTACGCGGTCGGCGCGCACGTGGCGGGCCCGCGCGCCGGAGTGGTCCTGGCGGTCCTGTGGGGGGTGTACCCGACGGCGTTCGTGCAGTCGATGGCGTACACGGAGACGCTGTTCACGGCGCTCGCCGCCTGGTCGGTGTACGCGGTGCTGCGCGGGCGCTGGATCGCGGCCGGGCTGCTGTGCGTCCTCGCGGGACTGACCCGGCCGACGGCCGCCGCGCTGATCGCCGCGATCGGGATCACCGCCGTGGTCACCGTGGTCCGCGAGCGCCGGCTGCGCGCCCCCGTCCTGCTCGGTACGCTCCTGGCGCCGCTCGGCTGGCTCGCGTACATCGTGTACGTGGGCGTCCGCCAGGGCAGCCCCACCGCCTACTTCGACGTCCAGGCCGCCTGGGGCAACTCCATCGACGGCGGCGTCGCCCTCGCCCGCTTCATCGCCGGCCTGCCCTGGCCCGCCGCCCTCGGTCTGTGCGCCGCGCTCGGGCTCCTGGCCTGGCTGATCGTGTTGTGCGCGCGGCAGCGGCAGCCGCTCCCGCTGCTCGTGTACACCGTCGCGGTCGTCGTGGTCTCGCTCGTCGGCGCCGCCTACTTCGGGTCCCGGCCGCGTCTGATGATGCCCGCGTTCGGCCTGCTGCTGCCGCCCGCGGTCGCCCTGGCCCGGCTCCGTACCCGCACCGCCGTGCCGGTCCTCGCGGCCCTGGCGCTCGCCTCCGCCGTGTACGGGGCGTTCACGCTCCTCGGCTCGGGGCCCCCGTGACGTCCCCCGCGATGTCCCCGGTCAGGTTCACCCCGACCGTGACACCCGGCCCGAGGCCCCAGCCCGCCATCGTGCCGCCCGCCGCCTCCAGGACGTGCCGGCCACGCCACCGCACCATCCCGAGCCGGCCCGGCCGCATCGTCACCACGTCGAGGACGGTGAGCGACCGGTCGAGGTAGGCGACGTCGAGGGTGAAGCGCATCCCGAAGGTGTGGATGCTGTTCGTCGGGGTGATGAGCAGCGCGCCGTCGATCCCGTCCCGGCCGAGCAGTCCCCGCCGCCGCGCCCGGTACGACGCCGCGATCTCCAGCGGCACCGCCCCGCCCGGCGTCTCCAACCGCCCCGAACCGTCCCGCCAAGTCCTCCCCATGGGCCCGAGACTAGCCCTAGGGTCGCCCCGTGGACGCCCTGTCGATCGCCCTCGTCGTCGCCGCCGCCCTGTGGGGCGCGGCGGCCGGGCTGCTCGTGCCCCGGGCCGCGTACCGGTTCTCCGTCGCCCCCGAGGAACCCTGGCGGGCGGCCTGCCCGGCCGGTCACCCCTTCGCGCTCCGGCCGGCCCGCGGCTGGCTCGGCGGTCCCGGGCGCGCGGCCTGCGCGACGACCCCCGCCCCGTACACCGCGCCGCTGCTCACCGCCCTCGCGTGCGGGGCGCTTGCCGCCGCCACCGGCGGGCCCCGGCCCGAACTGCTCGTCTGGCTGCTCGCCGCGCCGTTCGGCACCCTCCTCGCGTGCGTGGACGCGCGCGTACGGCGGCTGCCCGACCCGCTCACCCTGCCGCTCGCCGCCGCCCTGCCGCTGCTGCTCGCACTCGCCGCGCTCGCGCCGTACGCGGCGGGCTCCTGGCTCCACGCGCTGCTCGGGGCCCTCGCCCTCGGCGGCGGCTATCTGGTCCTCCACCTCCTGCACCCGGCCGGGATGGGCTTCGGCGACGTGAAGCTCGCCGTCCCGCTCGGGGCGGCGCTCGGCTGGTACGGCTGGGGGGTGCTGTGCGCGGGGGCGTTCGCGGGATTCCTGCTCGGGTCGCTGTACGGGTTCGGGCTTGTCGCCACCCGCCGGGCCGGGCGCGACGCCGCGATCCCCTTCGGCCCGTTCATGATCACGGGGGCGCTGCTCGGGCTGCTGCTCGGCGCGTTCACCGCCGCCCCGTAGGGGATCGGGCCCTTCCGGCCGCCCCACGCGCGTCAATCGGGCGCCTCGCGCCCCGGGTCCCCCGTGGGAGGGACGGAAGCCGCCGCCACGCCGGGGCGTAAAACCGCCACGAACACGTACGGCCCTTGTGCGGCCTGGGATCCGGCCGTTTCGGCGGTGTCCGTCCCATGGACCTGGCGCACAGCACGACTAATGAAGGGTTATGGTGGAAACCCCCCCTCGGGCCGGTCCGTATCCCCCCCACGGACCGGCCCGTTTTCTTTCCAGGGCGGTTCCAGGGCGGTTTCCAGAGCGATGTCCCGGGCCGTTTCACCGGCCCGGAGGCAGGCCCAGGGCGGGCCCGCCCCGGGATGACCCAGGGCCGACTCCGAGAAGGCCCGGGGCCGGGCCCCGGACCCCCGGCTCCCGCCCCGAGCCCTCAGCCTCGGCTCAGCTCCGGCCGGCCCAGATGTTGGTGCCCGCCGTGTCCACGGCGAAGGAGTCGATCTCCGCCAGCTCCGCCTCCGACAGCGGAGCGCCGGCCAGCGCCGCCACGTTCTCCTCCAGCTGCGCCACGCTCGACGCGCCGATCAGCGCCGACGTCATCCGCTCGTCCCGCAGCACCCACGCCAGCGCCAGCTGCGCCAGCGACTGCCCGCGCCGCTCCGCGATCGCCGCGAGCCCGCGCAGCCGCCGCAGCACCTCGTCCGACAGCAGCCCCGGGTCCAGGGACTTGCCCTGCGTCGCCCGCGACCCCTCCGGGATGCCCTTCAGGTACTTGTTGGTGAGCAGGCCCTGTGCCAGCGGCACGAAGGAGATGCAGCCCATGCCGGCCGTCTCCAGGGTGTCGAGGAGGCGGTCGTCCTCCGTCCAGCGGTTGATCATCGAGTACGAGGGCTGGTGGATCAGGGCCGGGACGCCCATCTCCTTGAGGATCCGGGCCGCCTCGGCGGTCTGCTCGCTCGTGTACGAGGAGACGCCCACGTACAGCGCCTTCCCCTGCTGCACGGCGGAGGCCAGCGCCCCCATCGTCTCCTCGAGCGGGGTGTCCGGGTCGAAGCGGTGCGAGTAGAAGATGTCGACGTAGTCGAGCCCCATCCGCTTCAGCGAGGCGTCGAGCGAGGACATCAGGTACTTGCGGGAGCCCCACTCGCCGTACGGCCCCGGGTGCATCAGGTAGCCGGCCTTCGTCGAGACGATCAGCTCGTCCCGGTACGGGGCGAAGTCCTGCGCGAAGAGCTTGCCGAAGTTCAGCTCGGCGGAGCCGGGCGGCGGCCCGTAGTTGTTGGCCAGGTCGAAGTGGGTCACGCCCAGGTCGAAGGCACGGCGCAGGATCGCCCGCTGCGAGTCGAGGGTGCGGTCGTCGCCGAAGTTGTGCCACAGGCCCAGGGAAATGGCGGGCAGCTTGAGTCCGCTGCGGCCGGTACGCCGGTACTCCATGGAGTCGTAGCGGCCCTCGGCGGCACGGTAGAGGGGGGAATCAGTCACGTATCTCTGCTTATCACGGACTTGTGACAGTCCCGGGCTGGGAGCCGGTCGCCGGTGCGCAGTAGTGTGGCGGCCTCGGGGGGCCGACGCTGCATGGAGGGGTAAAGAACAGTGAACCTGCGCGACCTGGTGTACGGGCTCTACGCACGCCGGGTGGAAGGCCGCCTCGACCACGCCCAGGTGCCCAAGCACATCGGAGTCATCCTCGACGGAAACCGACGCTGGGCCAAGGCCTCGGGCGGAACGCCGGAGCAGGGCCACAAGGCCGGCGCCGACAAGATCCAGGAACTGCTCGGCTGGTGCGCCGAGACCGACGTCGAGGTCGTGACGCTCTGGATGCTCTCCACCGACAACCTCAGCCGTCCCGAGGACCAGCTGGGCCCGCTGCTCACGATCATCGAGAACGCGGTCCGGGCGCTGGCCGCCGACGGCCGCTGGCGGGTCCACCACGTCGGCACCATGGATCTGTTGCCCGCGCGCACCCAGATGGTGCTGAAGGAGGCCGAGCAGGCCACCTTCGACAACCCGGGGATACTGGTGAACGTCGCCGTGGGCTACGGCGGCCGGCAGGAGATCGCGGACGCGGTCCGCTCGCTGCTCCTGGACCACGCGGAGCGCGGCACCAGCATCGAGGAGATCGCCGAGACCGTCGACATCGACGTCATCTCCGAGCACCTCTACACGCGCGGCCAGCCCGACCCGGACCTGGTGATCCGTACCAGCGGCGAGCAGCGGCTGTCCGGATTCATGCTGTGGCAGAGCGCTCATTCCGAGTACTACTTCTGCGAGGTCCACTGGCCGGCCTTCCGTAAGGTCGACTTCCTGCGCGCGCTGCGCGACTACGCCGCCCGGCACCGCCGCTTCGGCAACTGACGCTCCGCGTCCCCGGCGGGCGGTCCCCTCGCGCGAGTCGCCCCTTCGCGCGAGTCACCCCCCTCACCCCCGCCCCACCTCTCCCCACGCCTGCCGACACCCGGCCGTCCGGCCCCTTTTGTCCAGGCGTGCGCCACCCCCTGTTCATGAACCGGCCGTCATATGCCATGGCATGACGGCGTGTGTTCGAGGGCATATCCCTGGATGAAGCGAGCGGCACGGAGACCGCTCGCCCGGGAGGCCCTTTGCACCGGAACGACCGTGCGGGACACGCACGGACGAAGCGGGGGGCCGGTGTTCGGCCCGCGCAGCGTGGCCCGAGCCCGGTCCCATCCCGCCGCGACGTCGCCCGCGCAGCCGCGGAGCCGTCGCACCCGGACCCCACCGGGGTCCACTAAGGGGGTCTGTCCCACTGTGGTGACCAGCACTAAGCGGCGTCTGTCCGACCGGCGCACCTATGTTCTCGACACCAGCGTCCTGCTGGCCGACCCCAGCGCGATGTCCCGCTTCGAGGAGCACGAAGTCGTCCTGCCGATCGTCGTGGTGACCGAGCTGGAGGCGAAACGGCACCACCCGGAACTCGGTTACTTCGCGCGGCAGGCCCTGCGCCTCCTCGACGACTTCCGGGTCCGCTACGGGCGCCTCGACACCCCGCTCCCGATCGGCGACGTCGGCGGCACGCTGCGCGTCGAGCTCAACCACTCGGATCCCGGAGTGCTGCCGGCCGGCTACCGGCTCGGCGACAACGACTCCCGCATCCTCGCCGTCGCCCGCAACCTCCAGGCCGAGGGATACGACGTCACCGTCGTCTCCAAGGACCTGCCGCTGCGCATCAAGGCGTCCTCGGTCGGTCTGCTCGCCGAGGAGTACCGCGCGGAACTCGCCATCACCGAGTCCGGCTGGACCGGCATGACCGAGCTGGCGCTGCCCGCCGAGCAGATCGACCTCCTGTACGAGCAGGAGACCCTGCACGTCCCGGACGCCGTCGGACTGCCGGTGCACACCGGACTCGTCCTCAAGTCCGCGCGCGGCAAGGCCCTCGGCCGGGTCACGGCGGACGGCGACGTCCGGCTGGTACGGGGGGACCGCGAGGTCTTCGGCATCCGCGGCCGCAGCGCCGAGCAGCGCGTCGCGCTCGATCTGCTCCTCGACCCCGACGTCGGCATCGTCTCGATGGGCGGCCGGGCCGGCACCGGAAAGTCCGCGCTCGCGCTCTGCGCGGGCCTGGAGGCGGTCCTGGAGCGCCGTCAGCACCAGAAGGTGATGGTGTTCCGCCCGCTGTACGCGGTCGGCGGCCAGGACCTCGGCTATCTGCCGGGCACCGAGGCCGAGAAGATGAGCCCCTGGGCACAGGCGGTGTTCGACACCCTGTCCGCCGTGGCGGGCCGCGAGGTGATCGAGGAGGTGCTCGGCCGCGGGATGCTGGAGGTGCTGCCGCTCACCCACATCCGGGGCCGCTCGCTGCACGACGCCTTCGTCATCGTGGACGAGGCCCAGTCGCTGGAACGCAACGTCCTGCTGACCGTTCTGTCCCGGATCGGGGCGAACTCCCGGGTGGTGCTCACCCATGACGTCGCCCAGCGCGACAACCTGCGGGTCGGCCGGTACGACGGAGTCGTCGCCGTCGTCGAGAAGCTGAAGGGGCATCCGCTCTTCGCGCACGTGACCCTCACCCGGTCCGAGCGTTCGCCGATCGCCGCGCTCGTGACCGAAATGCTGGAGGACATCCAGATCTGACCCTGTACGCACTCCTGTTGGCGCCGCCCGGCGAAGCGCGAGAGCTTAGCCGGGCGGCGCCTCGCTGTCCGCACTTATGTCCAAAACCCGTACCCCCGCCCAGGTGTGACGTTAAACACGCAACACGGAATTGCCTTGCGGCCGCGCCGTCCGGCAAAGTCTTGCTTCCGTCAGGCCCCGCATACGGCACACGTGCACCCTCAGGGGTGCGGCACCACACAACTCAACAGCCGTTCGCCGTATGCCGCCCACAGATCCACGGGCCCGTGTCTCTTGTGACCCAGTTGAACGGAGACCAGCGCCAGGGGCACGATTTTCGCCCGCATGGTCACCTGCGCGGGTGATTGTGGAAGGAAACCGTGTGAGCCGGATCTCGGTCCGGGGATTCGCGGTGGCTTCGGCTACTGCGGTCACCACCGTCGGCGCAGTCGTAGGCGTTGCCTCGGGCAACGCGGCGCAGCCCGCGAACGACAACTTCGAGGCCACCGCGGCCGACACCACGCTGCTCGCGGACATCCCCGCGGGTGACCAGGCCCAGGTACAGGTCTCCACCCTCGCGGAGCAGGCCGACGTCCAGGCCGCCGCCGCCGACTCCCTCGCGCGCAAGTCCGCCGAGGAGGACGCCCGCGTCCAGGCCGCCAAGTCCGCCGAGGCCAAGAAGGCCGCCGCCGACAAGGCGGAGGAGGCCAAGAAGAAGGCCGAGAAGGCGGAGAAGGAGCGCAAGGAGGCCGAGGCGCGCGCCAGCCGCTCCTCGCTCCGCGACGCGACCAGCTTCGCCGCCCAGAGCTCGTACTCGGTCGCCCAGGTCCAGGCGATGGCCCGGCAGATGATCCCCGCCGACCAGTTCCAGTGCTTCAGCAACATCGTGAGCCACGAGTCCACCTGGAACTACCGCGCCGTCAACGCCTCTTCCGGCGCCTACGGTCTGGTCCAGGCCCTCCCCGGCTCGAAGATGTCCTCCGCGGGCGCCGACTGGCAGACCAACCCGGCCACCCAGATCAAGTGGGGCCTCAGCTACATGAACGGCCGTTACGGCAGCCCCTGCGGCGCCTGGCAGTTCTGGTCGGCCAACCACTGGTACTAGGCCGCCGCCCGGTCCCCGTACCGGCCCGCTCAACCTCACGCAGCCCCTCACCGTCCTGTCGGTGAGGGGCCACGCGTGTGCCCCAGGGTGTAGGTTCGGGGACCCGGAGGGGGAGAGGGAAGAGCATGTCGAGACTGCCCACATGGCTGCACCGGACGGGGGAGACCCTGACCCGGTTGGGCCGGCGACTGGACGAACGCCGGGCGCAGGCCGACCGCGACGACCCGCTCGGGCCGCCGTACGCTCTCGCCACTCCCGGCTCCGGCGCCGCACCCGGATCCGCCACATCCGCAGCCGTGTCCGCGCCCGGTCCCGCCCCCGAGCCGGCCCCGACCCCGGTCCCGGAGCCGGCCCCGGCCCCCGCGCCCGCCTTGGCGGTCCCCGCCGCGACCGGACCCACCGTCCTGCTCGACACGAAGCCGTCGGCGCCCGCGCAGGCGCCCGCTTCCGCGCCCGCGCCCGGATCGGTTCCCGCGCCCCCCGCGTACGCCCCCGCCGTCGCCGCCCGTCCCAACCCCGTCGACGCCGTCCCCTGGGGCATGCGTGTCGCCGGTGAGGTGGCCTGGCGGCTGCTCGTCCTCGCCGGCACCGTCTGGGTCCTGATGAAGGTCATCAGCTCCGTCCAGCTGGTCGTCCTCGCCTTCGTCGCCGCGCTCCTCATCACCGCCCTGCTCCAGCCGGTCGTGGCCCTGCTGCGCCGCAAGGGCATGCCCCGCGGTCTCGCCACCGCCGTCACCGCCGTCACCGGCTTCGTCGTGATGGGCCTGGTCGGCTGGTTCGTGGTCTGGCAGGTGATGGACAACATCGACAGCCTGTCCGACCGCGTCAAGGACGGCATCGAGGAACTCAAACGCTGGCTGCTCAACAGCCCGTTCCACGTCACCGAGCAGCAGATCAACGAGATCGCCAAGAACCTCAGCGACTCCATCGGCGCCAACGCCGAACAGATAACGTCCGCCGGTCTCCAGGGCGTCACCGTCATCGTCGAGGCCATGACGGGCATCCTGCTCGCCATGTTCTCCACCCTCTTCCTGCTCCACGACGGGAAGAAGGTCTGGGAGTGGATGCTGAAGCTGGTGCCCGCGCAGGCCCGGCCCGGTGTCGCGGGGGCCGGCCCGCGCGCCTGGCGCACTCTCACCTCGTACGTCCGGGGCACGGTCCTCGTCGCGTTCATCGACGCCGTCTTCATCGGCCTCGGGCTCTACTTCCTCGACGTGCCCATGGCGGTGCCGCTCGGCGTCTTCATCTTCCTCTTCGCGTTCATCCCGCTCGTCGGCGCCGTGATCTCCGGCGCCCTCGCGTGCGTGGTCGCGCTCGTCACCACCAACGTGTTCACCGCGCTGATGGTGCTCGTGGTCGTCCTCGCCGTGCAGCAGATCGAGGGCCACGTCCTCCAGCCGTTCATCCTGGGCCGCGCGGTCCGCGTCCATCCGCTGGCCGTCGTCCTCGCCGTCGCCGCGGGCGGCCTGACCGCCGGCATCGGCGGCGCCGTCGTCGCCGTCCCGCTGGTCGCCGTCACCAACACCGCCGTCGGCTACCTGCGCGCGTACAGCGCCGAACAGGCCCTGCGCGCCGCCCCCGAACCCCGCGGCGCCACGGCCCACGCCACCGCCCCGACGCCCACCCCCGGGACCGAGGCGTGATCTCCGAACCCGAACTCGTCGGCGGCACCGGCTTTCCGGACGGGCCCCCGCCCGGGCGGCAGGACCTCGCGGAGCCCCCGCCCCCGAAGCCGCCCCGGCCTCGCGCCCCCTGGCGGTGGGCGCTCGGCGGCGCGGCCGTCGCCTCGGCCCTGTGGGCCGGCGGGCTGTACGCGGCGTTCGGCACCGGCGACGAGATGCCCGACCTCGGCGGCTACCGGACGGACCGCGACCCGTGCGCGGTGGCCGAACTGGACGGACTCCGCGCCGCGCTCGGCCCCCGGGACGAGGATCCGCGGGAGCGGCACGAGCCGATGAAGGTGGTGCAGCCCGCACTCTTCCAATGGGAGTGCACCGTCACCCTCAAGGGGAAGACCGGCGCCTACCGGGTGAACATCAACTACGTGCTGCACCGCGTCACCGACCCCGGCCCCGAGTTCGAGGCCGTGCGGGAGGACCCGCAGCTGGGCGCCGGCGACCCGGTCGAGGGCATCGGCACGCGCGCGTACAGCGGTGGCGCTCTGGGAGAGGACAGCCTGTCCGTCCTGGATGGGCAGGCCGTGATCACCGTCATCGTGCAGGCGGACGACTACGACGAGACGGGCCTGCCGAAGGAGGGGCCGCGGCTGGATCCGGCCGCGCTGCGGACGTATCTCGTCGAGGACACCCGCCGGCTCATGGACGCCCTGAAGCAGTAGAGGCAGCGGCAGAGGCACGTGGGTACGGCGAAGGGCCCCGGGGTCGAAACCCCGGGGCCCTTCGTTTCCGGCCGTACGCCGTACGTCCGGTACTACTCGGCGAGAACCGCCTCGGCGTCCAGCGTCACGCCGACCGCCTGGATGACCGCGGCGATCTTCACGGCCTCCTGGATCGTCTCGCGCTCGACACCGGCCTTGCGCAGGACCTGCTCGTGCGAGTCCAGGCACTGGCCGCAGCCGTTGATCGCGGACACGGCCAGCGACCACAGCTCGAAGTCGACCTTCTCGACCCCCGGGTTGCCGATGACGTTCATCCGCAGACCGGCGCGCATCGTCCCGTACTCGGGGTCCGACAGCAGGTGCCGGGTCCGGTAGAAGACGTTGTTCATCGCCATGATCGCGGCGGCCGACTTGGCGGCCTGGTACGCCTCGGGCTTCAGGTTGGACTGGGCCTCGGGCTCCAGCTCCTTCAGCACCTTCGGCGAGCGGGAGGCGATCGCGCAGGCGAGCACCGTGCCCCACAGCTGCTGCTGCGGCAGCGTGCTGTTGCCGATCACCGAGCCGAGGTTGAGCTTGAGGTCCTTGGCGAAGTCCGGAACGGCGGCCTTCAGCTCATCGAGCGCCATGCTCACTCACCGGCCAGCAGGGCGCCGGCGTCGAGGGTGTCCTCGCCCTTGTTCCAGTTGCAGGGGCACAGCTCGTCCGTCTGCAGGGCGTCGAGGACCCGGAGGACCTCCTTCGGGTTACGGCCGACGGAACCGGCGGTCACCATGGTGAACTGGATCTCGTTGTTCGGGTCCACGATGAAGACGGCGCGCTGCGCGAAGCCGTCCTCGCCCTCGACGCCGCAGTCGCGCATGAGCTCGTGCTTCGAGTCGGCCAGCATCGGGAAGGGCAGGTCACGCAGGTCGGCGTGGTCCTTGCGCCAGGCGTGGTGGACGAACTCCGAGTCACCGGAAACGCCGAGGATCTGGGCGTCACGGTCGGCGAACTCGTCGTTCAGCTTGCCGAACGCGGCGATCTCGGTCGGGCAGACGAAGGTGAAGTCCTTGGGCCAGAAGAAGACGACGCGCCACTTGCCTTCGTAGGCCTTGTTGTCGATCTGCGCGAACTCCTTGCCGCTCTCCAGCGACACGCAGGCGGTCAGGTCGTACGAGGGGAACTTGTCACCGACAGTAAGCACGCGCACTCCTTGCAGCAGGAAGGGTCCCTTTTGGGGTCTTCCATGGGGGTTGGACGATGTCCAGCATTGCACGGAGTGCATTGATCAGTGAAATAGCTAGACTGGCTCGTGTTGATCGAAGGTGGTTATCAGTGATTCCGGTCCGGCGGGCGAAGCAGCCCAGTCTTTCCCAGCTCAGAGCGTTCGCGGCGGTCGCGGAGCATCTGCACTTCCGCGATGCCGCGGCATCCATCGGCATGAGCCAGCCCGCGCTCTCGGGCGCGGTGTCCGCGCTGGAGGAGGCACTGGGTGTCCAGCTCCTTGAGCGTACGACGAGAAAGGTGCTGCTCTCGCCCGCCGGGGAACGCCTCGCGGTGCGGGCGCACGCGGTGCTCGACGCGGTGGGAGAGCTGCTGGAGGAGGCGGAGGCGGTACGGGCGCCGTTCACCGGGGTGCTGCGGCTCGGCGTGATCCCCACGGTCGCGCCGTATCTGCTGCCGACCGTGCTCCGGCTCGTCCACGACCGCTATCCGGAGCTCGACCTCCAGGTGCACGAGGAGCAGACCTCCTCGCTGCTCGACGGTCTCGCGGCCGGGCGGCTCGACCTGCTGCTGCTCGCGGTGCCGCTCGGGGCCCCCGGGGTGACCGAACTCCCGCTGTTCGACGAGGACTTCGTGCTCGTGGCGCCGGACGGACACCCGCTGGCCGGGCGCACGGACATCCCGCGCGAGGCGCTGCGCGAGCTGAAGCTGCTGCTGCTCGACGAGGGGCACTGTCTGCGCGACCAGGCGCTCGACGTCTGCCGGGAGGCGGGCCGGGCCGAGGGCGCGCCGGTGACCACGACCGCGGCCGGTCTGTCGACGCTGGTGCAGCTGGTCGCGGGCGGGCTCGGGGTGACCCTGCTGCCGCGTACCGCCGTGACGGTGGAGACCGCCCGTAACGCCGCCCTGTGCACCGGGGACTTCGCCGCGCCCGCGCCGTCGCGCCGGGTCGCGCTCGCGATGCGGACGGGGGCGGCCCGCCAGGCCGAGTTCGAGGCCCTGGCGGGCTCGCTCCGGGAGGCGATGGCCGGGCTCCCGGTCCGGATGGTGGAGCCGGAGTAGTCGAACGGGGCGGGGTCCACCCGCCCCGGACGCACCGGCGCGGGGTCAGCCCGTGTGCACGGCGAGCGCGGTGCGGACCGCGGATTCCAGCGCGCCCTCGATCCACGCCGGCTTGATGGAGGTGTGGTCGCCCGCGAAGTGCAGCGGGCCCTCCGAGGTGGGGACGTCCGGGAACAGCTCGGTGTGCTGGCCGGGCAGCAGGACGGACGCCTCCCCGTACGCGTAGTGGTCGCGCATCCACGACTGGGTGCGGCCCTTGCCGGTGAAGAACACCTCGCAGCGGCGGCCGAACACGGCCTGCACCCCGGCGAGCGCGCGCAGATAGCGCTCCTCGTCGGCGTACGCGTCCCACTTCAGGGCGTCGTCGGCCCAGCTGTACGAGGCGAGCAGGATGCCGCCGTCGCTGCCCTCCATCGGGTGGGCGTGCTCGAAGTACATGAAGCGGTTGGCGTTGTCGCTGACCGAGCCGCCGCCGCGGACGTGCGCCGCCTCGGGGTCGCGGCCCGCCGCGGGGCGGAAGGCGCCGAAGCAGTGCCGGTACGTGTCGGTGAGGCGGACGCCGAGCCTGCCGACGGACGCGTGGGCCCCGAGGTGGCGGCCGTCGGGGACGCGGCCGTCGCGGTAGCGCGCGTACAGGCCGGGCTGGATGGAGTCCAGGGCCTTCTTCCACTGGTCCTCGGTGAACTCCCACCAGCGCTGGGAGAATTCGAGCAGCACCTTGGTGGCGGCGTCGTAGTGCAGCTCGGTGACGGCGCGGCGCTTGCCGTACGACAGTGGCGGGTCGAACGCGACGTGGCGCAGGCCGGAGAACGGCACCGTGATGATCGCCTCGTCGCCCTCGAAGACCTCGGTCTCGCCCCCGTCGCCCGTCTGGCACTTCTCCGAGACGGTGTGCACGCGGACCTTGGAACCCTGGCGTTCGACGCGCACGGCCCGCCGGTCCAGGCGGACCTTGCTCTTCACGGGCGTGTAGAGGGCGTCGACGAACTTCGCGGTACCGCCCTTGATCTCCCAGAACTTCGTCTTCGGGTCGATCAGCGCGGCGGACAGGAAGCTGTGCACGAAGGACAGGTGCAGCCGGGAGGTCAGGTTCTGGATCGTGCCGACCAGGTCCAGGGTGCGGGTGTCGAGTCCGGCGACCTCGGTGAGGAAGCGGTACATCGAGAAGTGGCCGTAGCGGCGCAGGACTTCGGCCCAGCCCTCGACGAGGGCGGAGCCCTCCTTGCCGCGTACGAGGAGGTGGGCGGGTTCCAGGGCCTCGGCGAGGATGGCGGCGGCGGTACGGGTGCGGTGCCGGGCGGGTACGCCGAAGGTGGCGTTGATCCGCTCCGGGTTCTTCTCGTAGTCGGCGCGCCGCATGTGGACGCCGTTGACGTGGATCCAGGTGCGGTTGGCGCGCTTGGACGGGTCCTTCACGTCCACGTCCACCAGCAGGAACTCCTGGCGGGGCAGCTTGTGGGTGTCGAGGAGGGCCATGAGCAGCGGGTGGCTGTCGGGCAGCCGCATGGCGCCGGCCTCGGCGTACTGGCGGGGGTCGGCGAAGGGCTGCCGGCCCTTCTCGTGGCCGCCCTTGCGGAAGGTCTTGATCCGGCCGCCGACGCGGTTGCCGTTGGCCTCGATGACGACGACGTCGTGGCCCGCGCGCTTGAGCAGGTCGGCGGCGAGCAGACCGGCCGGTCCGGCGCCGATCACCAGGATGCGCTTGGTGGGGCGGCCGCGGCCGGCGGGCAGACCGTCGCGCAGGATCTTCACGTAGCGGGGGACGAGGGGCCGGTCGTGCGCGTCGTGCACGGTGATGGCGCGGGCCACCGTCGTGTACGCGCGCGGGTCGGTGCCGGGTGGCGCCGCGGCGGGTGAGGTCGGGGCCGCCGGAGCCGTCGAGGGCGCGGCGGCGGGGGAGGGGGCGGGCGTGGCGGCCGGGCCGAGGGCGCCGGCCGGCGCGGCGGTGACCGCGAGGGTCGCGGCGGCGAGGGCCGAGGCGCCGGTCGCGGTGACCACGGCGCGCCGCGACGGAGGCGTGCCGGGGGCGCTCGGCGTGGCCGGGTCCGGGGAGTTCATGTGATCGGTGCTCATCGCACGTCACTCTTGGCAGATGAGCACCCTGGCGCCAGCGCATTCACTCGGACGGGTCGGCAAACCACCCGTCCGGTGAACGCGCGCGTCACCCCGCTGACTTGCGCACGGCGCGGTGTACGAAGGCGGGCGGGAGATTCGGCCAGACCACCGGCGAGCGCTCCACGCGCTCGAACCGGCGGGCCAGTTCGGCGGTGAAGTGCCGGGCCGGGGGCGTCCAGGCGGCGTGCAGATACGCGAAGGTGGTGAACCGGCCGCCGGGCGCGAGGACGTCGGTCACGGCGTCCAGGGCGCGCCCGCGCAGCTCCCGCGGCATGACCGTCCACGGCAGCCCGGAGACCACCGCGTCGACCGGCCCGAGGCCCGCCACGTCCGCTGTCGCTTCCGCCGCCAGGCCCGCCATCAGGGCGGCGAGATCGGCGGCCGAACCCTGGACGACGGTCAGCCGCGGGTCGCGCCGGGTGCCCGAGAGCCGGGCCGCGAGCACCGGGTTGAGCTCGACCGCGACGAGCCGGGCGCCGGGCCCGAGCCGGTCCAGGACGGCGTCCGTGAACACCCCGGTCCCCGGCCCGAGTTCGACGACCGTACGGGCCCGCTCCAGCCCGATGCCCTCCGTCATCGCGTACGCGAGGCGCCGTGAACTGGCCGCTATGGCCCCGGTCGTGCGGGGCCTCCTGAGGAACTCCGTGGCGATCGACATGCCGGCCATGCTGGAAGCGGCGCGCGTCGCCGCACGTCGTCTCCGCGGCCGGTGCGGGTACGACCGTGGGAGGACCCGGAGGAGCCCCGCGGGACGATGTACGCGCGCGTGCCCCGCCCGTAGCGTGAACGGGTGCGCCGTCTGATGGAGACCCTCCCTCGCTTACGGCGCGGCCACCCGTGGCTGACCGACGTCCTGGTGGTCGTGCTGGTGGCCGTGCCCCCGGCGATCCGCCCGCAGCCGGGCTGGCGGCCCGTCTGGGCGCAGATCTGCGTGTACGCGGCCCTCGTGCTGCCCCTGTGGTGGCGCCGCCGCCGGCCGGTGCTCGTCGCGGCCCTGGTGACGGCGGCGTTCTGGGCGCAGTACCTCGGGCACATCTGGGGCCAGGAGCCGGGCCGCGGCGCCGTCGCCCTGGCCGCCGTCCTCGCCACCCTCACGGTGCGCGGACTGCGCCGGGCCGCCGCGGCCACGGTCGGCGCCGCCGTCTGCGTCCTGCTGTGGATCCCGGCGTGGCAGCGGGACTACGCGGGATCGGGCGCCCGCGGGGCCTGGCTCACCCCGCTCGCGGTGGGGCTGCTGCTCGCCGGGGCCTGGGTGTCCGGCGAGTACGTCCGCGCCCGGCGCGCGTACATCGCCGAGTTCGAACGGCGGGTCGCCCTGGCCGAGTCGGAGCGTCTGGCCCTCGCCCGGGTCGCCGTCGCCGAGGAACGGGCACGCATCGCCCGCGAGATCCACGACGTCCTCGCGCACAGCGTGAGCGTCATGGTGCTGAACGCCGAGGGCGGCCGGCTGATGCGGCAGGCCGACCCCGCCGTCGTCGACCGCGTCCTCGGCGTCATCAGCGCGACCGGCCGCGAGGCCCTGGGCGAGCTGCGCCGGCTCCTCGAAGTGCTGCGGACGCCCGTCGCGGACGACGGACCCGGCCCCGCTTCCCTCGCGGACGGACTACGCCGGCTGGTCGGACGGCTCGACCCGGACGGCACGCGGGCCCGCCTCGACCTGCGTGGGGAGCCGGACGGGCTGCCGGCGGACCTCGCCGCCCAGACGTACCGCATCGTGCAGGAGGCGCTCACCAACATCGTCAAGCACGCGCCGCCGGACGCCGCGATCCACGTCCGCGTCGACACCGGGGCGCGGGGGCCCGGGCGGCTGGTCCGCGTCCGGGTGGAGAACGCGGCCGGGACCGGCGGGGCAGCCGCCCTGGAACCCCCGCTGTCCTCCTCCGGGCGCGGACTCGCCGGCATGCGCGAACGCGCCGCCCTGCACGGCGGGAGCGTCGACGCCGGACCCACGCCCGACGGCGGCTACCGCGTCACCGCCACCCTGCGCCCCACCGGCCCCGGCCCGGACTCCGCGCCTGAACCCGATGCCGGGACCGGCCCCGATCCCGATGCTCCGGCGGTGGCCCCATGACCAGTCCGCCTCCGCCCCCGTCCCCGTTCTCGCCGCCGCCCTCGCACCCCGCCCGGGTGCTGATCTGCGACGACCAGGAACTGATCCGGATGGGGCTGCGCATGGTCGTCGACAGCCAGCCCGACCTCACGGTGGTGGGCGAGGCCGCCGACGGCGACGCGGCCGTCGCGGCGGTGGCCGCCTTGCGGCCGGACCTCGTCCTGATGGACGTCCGGATGCCCGGCAGGGACGGGATCGCCGCGACCGAGCAGCTGTGCGCGCGGCCCGACCCGCCCCGGATCCTCGTTGTCACGACCTTCGACCTCGACGCGTACGCGTACGGGGCGCTGCGGGCCGGCGCGAACGGCTTCCTCGTCAAGGACGCCCCCGCCGAGGAGATCCTGGTGACCGTCCGCGCGGTCCTGCGCGGCGAGGTCATGGTGGGGCCCGCGCTGACCCGGCGGCTGGTCGAGCGCTTCGTCCGGCACTCCGCCGGGGCCGCGGCCACGCCCGCCCGGCGCGACCGGCTCGCGGCGCTCACCGAACGGGAACGGGACGTCCTCGCCCTGGTCGCGCGGGGGTTGTCCAACGGCGAGATCGCCGGCCGGCTCTTCGTCGGGGAGACGACGGTCAAGACCCACCTCGGCCGCGTCCTGACGAAACTCGGGCTCCGGGACCGCGTCCACGCGGTGATCTTCGCGTACGAGAGCGGGCTGGTACGGGTCGGGGACTGAGCGACGCCCCCCGACGCCCCTCAGCCCCCGTTCCGCCCAGCCCGTGTCAGGTCACGCGGTCACACAGTCACACGGTCACGCGCTCACTCGGTCCGCAGCCCGTCGGCCCGCATCAGCCGCCACAGCACCGGCAGGCTCAGCAGCGTGACCAGCGCGATCAGCCCCGCCCCGACCCCGGCGACGGGCAGGAACACGAACCAGTCCTCGACCTGCTTGCCGATCATCCGCAGCAGTACGAGGCCGAGCCCGAGCCCGCCGATCACGGACAGGGCGAGGCCGAGCGCGATCGGCACGGCCGTCTGCCACAGCACCGACCAGCCGAGGGTGGCCCGCCGGGTGCCGAAGGCGACCAGGGTGGACAACAGCCGCTTGCGGTCGCGCAGTTGCTCCAGGGTGGTGACCAGGAGCGAGACGGCGACCAGCAACATGGTGAGGGTGGCGCCGACCAGGATGCCGGTGCGGACGCTGCTGAACTGCGCGTCACGCTCGACGTCCTGCAGGGTCCGCACGCGGGTCGTCGGATCGAGCCCGGCGACCGTGTTGCGCACGTACTCCTCCGCGTCCTTCACCGCCGGGTCGATCTGCACCATGGCTCCGGCCCGGGGACCGTCGAGCCGGGTGGCGTCGAGCGCCTTCGGGGTGGCGAGCACGCCGAACTGGAACTGACCCATGGGATCGCGCCGGGAGTCCACGGTGCGCGCCGAGTCCGGGACGCGCCAGGTCGGCAGCGCCCCGTCCTTGTGCGTCATCGGGTCGCGCAGCGCGACGGTCGCGCCGGGCTTGGCGGTCTTCGTGACCCAGTCGTCCTCCGGGCCCTCCTTGCCGTGGGCGAGGGCGATGAAGACGTCGCCGTCGGTGCAGGACGGCAGCTTGGCGAGCTCCCGCAGGGAGGCGCAGTCGCCGACCGAGACGGAGGTGATGGGCCCGAAGTCCATGCCCTTGTCGGGCCGGCCGGGCCGCCACAGGCTGGACTCGATGGTGCCGATGACCCCGCCGACGCCCCGGGTGCCGGTGAGGGCGGTGATGGCGCGGCGCGCCTCGTCGCCGTTCGTCGCACTGACCGTGGTCTGGAGCTGGGCGCGCGCCGTGTCCATGTTGGTGGGCCGCATGAAGTCGTTCTGGATGGCCTGGAACAGCATCTGGAGCGCGATCGCCCCGGCCGCCGCCGCGACGATGCCGCTGACCGTACGGGCCGCGGTGCCGCTGCTGAGCTGGAGCCGGCGGGTGGCCAGCTGCCAGGCGACCGGGCCGCCGTGCAGCCGTTTCACCAGGGCTTCCACCAGCCAGGGCAGCAGCGTGGTGAGCCCGATGAGGACGAGTGTGGCGCCGGTGGTGACGCCCGCGGTGTGCAGGGTGTCCTCGCCGGCGTCGACGCCGCGGAGGCTCGCTACGAGCACGCCGGCGCCGGCCAGGAGGAGCAGCAGCCGCCACAGCAGCCGGCGCGGCCGGGGCGTCGCGGTACGGACGACGCCGAGCGGTTCGATGGCGACGCCGCGCAGCGCGAACAGGCTGACCACGACGGCCGCGACGGGTATGGCGGCGACGATCAGGACGGCGAGCCAGGGCACCGGGAGGACGTCCGACGGGAAGGCGTTGACGTCCCAGATCTCGAAGGTGCCCGCGAACTGCCGGCCCACCGCGAAGAAGCCGACGCCGGCCGCGAGCCCGAGCAGCGCGCCCGCGAGCGACTCGCCGGCCGCGATCCGGCGGGTCATGGCGGTGTCCGCGCCGACCAGGCGGAGCGCGGCGAGCCGCCGGTCGCGCTGCTCGCCGCCGAAGCGGACGGCGGTCGCGACGAAGACGAGGACCGGGAGGAGCAGGACGACGCAGGCCATGACGACGAGCAGGAGCAGGACCGCGTTCATCGGCTCCCCGGGCACCGACCAGCCGTACGTCCGGCCGCGGCCGTCGTAGTTGTCGGTGGTGAGGAAGTCCGCGCCCGCGACGTAGCGCAGTTCGGCGGGGCCGATCAGTCCCGCCTGGCCGATCGTGCCGGCGACCTTGTACGGCAGGCGTTTCTTGAGCAGCGCGCCCTCGGGGGAGGCGAGCAGCTCGCCGAGGGCGGGGGAGACCAGCATCGTGCCGTTCGCGGGGACGCGGTCGGAGCCCGGCGGCACGGCGGCCTTCGGGCCTTCGGGGCGCAGCAGCAGTCCGGTGACGGTGTCGCCGCGGTAGAGGGTGTCGGTACGGAGATAGAGGAACGTGTCCGGACCGGGCTTGGCGACCTCGTAGCTGGCGTCGGGCTGCCGCTCGGACTCCCGTACCTCGCGCTGGAACAGCATGCTCGGCAGCGACGCGGCGATCAGCAGCAGGGCCACGCCGAGGCCGACGCCGACCGCGGTCAGTACGGTGCGGAGCCAGCCGCGGCGCCCGCCGGTGACGGCGAAGCGGGTGCCGAGCGCCAGGTCGCGGGCCCAGACCCGGGGGCCGGAGCCCGGGACGCGGCGCCCCTCGCCGGCGGCTGCGGGATCGGCCGTACGGTCGTCGTGGTCGCCGTGGGCTTCGGGGTCCTCGTGTTTCTCGCGGTCCTCGCTCAGGACGCTCATGCCGCCCACTCCGTGTCCCGTACGGAGCCGTCGCGGACCACGATCTCGCGGTCGGAGTACGCGGCGACCCGGGCCTCGTGGGTGACCAGGACGACGGCGGCGCCGGTGTCCCGGGAGGCGTCGGTGAGCAGCGCCATGACCCGCTCGCCGTTGAGCGAGTCGAGCGCGCCGGTCGGCTCGTCGGCGAAGATCACGCGCGGGGCGGTGACGAGCGCGCGGGCCACGGCGACCCGCTGGCCCTGGCCGCCGGATATCTCGCCGGGGCGCTTGCCGGCCACGTCCTCGACCTCGAGCCGGGCCAGCCACTCCCGGGCCCGCAGCTCGGCCTCCTTGCGCCGCGTGCCGTTCAGGCGCAGCGGCAGGGCGACGTTCTCCACGCAGGTCAGCTCGGGCACGAGCTGGCCGAACTGGAAGACGAAGCCGAAGTCGGAGCGGCGCAGGGCGCTGCGCTGCGCGTCGCTCATGGCGGTCAGCTCGCGACCGTCGTAATGGATGGTGCCGCCGTCGGGGCGGACGATGCCGGCCAGGCAGTGCAGCAGGGTGGACTTGCCGGAGCCGGAGGGGCCCATCACGGCGACGACCTCCCCGGCGCGCAGCGAGAAGTCGGCGCCGGCGAGGGCCGGGGTCGGGCCGTACGCCTTGTCGATCCCGCGGGCGGAGAGCAGGGGCGCGTCGGTCATCGGCGGATCTCCTCGGCGAGCCGGCCGAGCCGGGCGGCGGTCAGTTCCAGCCAGCGCAGATCGGCTTCCAGATGGAACAGAGCGTGGTCGCAGATCAGCTGGTCGGCCAGGTCGCCGTCCTTCTTGCGGCGGGTGAGCTCGCGCATCAGGCGCAGGTGCTCGGCGCGCTGCACGTCCAGGATCTCGGCGGCGCCGCGGCCGGTCAGGAGGGCGAGGACGACCTTGGTGTAGAGCGTGGACTGGAGGTACGGCTCGGGCTTCTCGGGCGTCGCGAGCCACTGCTCGACGTCCGTGATGCCGGCTTCGGTGATGGCGTACCGCTTGCGTTCGGGGCCGCCGCCGGACTCGATGCCGTCGACCTCCACGAGGCCGTTCTTCAGCAGCCGGGACATGGTCGAGTAGACCTGTCCGTAGTGCAGGGGACGGTCGTGGCCGAAGCGCTCGTCGAAGGCGCGCTTGAGGTCGTAACCGTGGCGCGGACCGGACTCCAGGAGCCCGAGAAGGGTGTGACCGATGGACATGTTCGTCACTGTACAGGGGGTGTATACACGCAATGCATAGTGGCCGGTTCCCTCCACCCGAAGGGGGTACCGCCGAGCCCGCCCTCGCTCGTACGCGTGATCGATAGAGGTTTGTGAGCGGAGGCACACAACCATCCCGCCGTCTGGAGCGTCGGTTCCGTCAGGGGTGGGTGCTGATTCTCACGCCCGGAAAAGCCGGATCGATCGCCCTTTGTCGTATTGGGCGGTGTTAGCTTTCTGAGCTGATTCGACGACGAGCGGAGCGAACGAGGACATGGGCCAAAGCACGAGCACAGGCGGCAAGAGCCGCATACGCCGCCTGTTCACCTGGAAGAAGCTCCTGGGCACCTTCCTCGTGACCTGCCTGCTTGTCCTGGGCGCGTGCTACGTGCTCTATCTGATGGTCCCGGTCCCCACCGCCAACGCGGACGCGACGCTCCAGAGCAACGTCTACAAGTACTCCAACGGCAAGGTCCTGGCCCGCACGGGCAAGGTCAACCGGGAGATCGTGGGCCTCGACAAGGTCCCGCTCCCCGTCCAGCGGACGTTCGTCGCGGCCGAGAACAAGTCGTTCTACGACGACAACGGCGTCGACATCATGGGCACCGCCCGCGCCGCCTGGAACACCGTCAGCGGCAAGGGCAAGCAGGGTGGATCGACGATCACCCAGCAGTACGTCAAGAACTACTACCTGAGCCAGGACCAGACGGCCACGCGCAAGCTCAAGGAAATGGTCATCGCCATCAAGGTCGACCAGCGCATGGGCAAGAGCGAGATCCTGGCCGGCTACATCAACACCAGCTACTACGGCCGCAACGCCTACGGCATCCAGGCCGCCGCCCAGGCGTACTACGGCGTCGACGCGAGCCAGCTGACCGTCGCCCAGGGCGCGTACCTCGCCGCCGTCCTCCAGGCCCCCAGCCAGTACGACTGGGCCATCGCCGGGCCGAAGGGCCGCGAGGCCGTCGAGAACCGCTGGAACTACGTCCTCAACAACATGGTCGGCGAGGGCTGGCTGGACGCCACGACCCGGGACGGCCTGAAGTTCCCGGTCCCGCAGAAGCCCAAGCCCCCGAAGGGCCTGAGCGGCCAGAGCGGTTACATCGTCGAGGCCGCCAACCAGGAGCTCATGCGCCAGGGCGTCAGCGAGGAGGATCTGAAGGCCGGCGGCTGGACGATCACCCTCAACATCGACGAGAAGAAGCAGAAGTCCCTCGTCGCCGCGGTCGACAAGCAGCTGGAGTCCCAGCTCGACCGCGAGAACAGCAAGCGGGCCGCCACCGTCCAGGCCGGCGCCACCTCCGTCGACGCGAAGACCGGCGCGGTCGTCGCGATGTACGGCGGCATCGGCGCCACCGAGCACTGGACGAACAACGCCACCCGGCGCGACTACCAGCCCGCCTCGACGTACAAGCCGATCGTGCTCGCCTCGGCCATCGACAACAACGCCGAGACCCAGGACGGCCGCAAGATCGGCCTGAACACGATCTACGACGGCACCAGCAAGCGCCCCGTCGTCGGCAGCGACATCCCGTTCAACCCGGAGAACGAGGACAACCAGAGCTACGGCCCGATCACCGTCCAGAAGGCCACCAACAGCTCTGTCAACTCGGTCTACGCCCAGATGATCGTCGACGTCGGCCCGGCCAAGACCAAGAAGACCGGCCTGGCCCTCGGCGTGAAGGACGGCGCCGACTTCGTCCCCACCCCGTCGCAGTCGCTCGGCGTCATGAACGCCTCGACCCTCGACATGGCGGGCGCCTACGCGACCCTCGCCCACCACGGCGTCAAGGTCACCCCGAGCCTGGTGAAGTCCGCCGAGCACAAGGACCGCACGGCCCGCCTGTCCGACCCGATCGGTGACCGGGTCATCAGCCGCGAGGCCGCCGACACCACCACCCGGGCCATGCAGGGCGTCGTCCAGGCCGGCTCCGGCGTCCGCGCCGCCGGCCCGTACCAGGCCGCCGGCAAGACCGGTACCTCCGAGAACAACCGCTCGGCCTGGTTCGTCGGCTACACCCCCGAGCTCGTCACCGCGGTCGGCCTGTTCGGCGAGGCCCCCGACGGCGGCAAGCAGCTCACCCTCACCGACGCGATCAACCCCGGCCGCGCCAACGGTGGCAAGCTCCCCGCCCAGATCTGGGGCGCCTACACCACCGCCGCGCTCGGCGGCGGCTCCAACGCGGCCTTCGACCTGGAGACGTTCGCCGGCTCCGGCGGCGGCTCCGGCGACGTCAGCCCGACGCCCAGCCGGACCACCGAGTCGCCCGACCCGACGACCAGCCCCAGCGACGAGCCGACCACCCCGACCCCGCCGCCCACCTCGACGGCGACCACCCCGCCGGAGCCGCCGGACTCGACGGCGACCACCCCGGTGGAGCCGTCGACCGACCCGACGGTGCCGCCCGCGACGACCGGGCCGACGAACCCGGGCGGCCCGGGCAACGTCAAGCCCGGCAACCCCGGTACCAACAACCTCCTGCCGGCCGGATAGGCCCGGACAGGCCCGGATCGGCACCCCGCGTACGAAAGGCGGCGGCCGGACCCTCACCAGGGCCACGGTCTACTCCGACCGGCCGGCGATGGCCCGGGCGGCGGTGGACCTGGTGCTCGAC
>NZ_JBEYHT010000042.1:0-71310 GCF_040635425.1 Streptomyces laurentii
GGCGGGGGGGGGGGGCGCGGGGTGGGGGCGCGCGGGGGCCCCGGGGGCCGCCGCGCGCCCCCCCCTTGGTGCGACAAACGCCGACGCCGCCCACGCCACGTCGCCCCAGGCAACAGCACTCAGCGAGGCCGCGCACGAGAAAGGGCAGGAGGCGCGATGACCCCCAGGAACGGCTCAAACGCCGCGGATACCGCCCAGGGCCATGGATACCGCGGCGTCCGCGATGGTGGCCGGATCCTCGGCGGCGCCGAGTTCGAGGCGGCGGACGGCGGCGTCGACGACGCCTTGGAGGAGCATGGCCTCCAGGCGGGGCCGGGGGCGGCCGAGTGCGGAGAGCGCGTCCACGATCATGGTGACGAGGCCGCCGTGGGCGGCGCGGATCTTCTCCCGGGCGCCGTCGTCGAGTTCGCTCGCGGAGATCGCGACGACCGCGCGGTGGCGCCGGTCCCCCACCAGGTCCAGCTGGGTCCGGACGTACGCCTCGATCTTGCCCTCGGCGGTCGTGGCGCCGGCCATGGCGGCTTCGACCTCGGCGGCCCAGACGGGGAAGTCGACGGCGCACAGTTCCTCGACGACGGCCGCCCGGGACCGGAAGTACTCGTAGACCGAGGAGCGGGCCAGGCCCGTGCGCTCGGCGAGAGCGGGGAAGGTCAGCGCCTCCGTCCCGCCTTCGGACAGCAGGGAGCGCGCGGCGTCCAGGAGGGCGCCGCGCTGCATGGTCCGGTGCTCGGCCACGGAGGCCGCTCGAATCCTGGGCACGGATCCACTGTACGGCGGCGGGGGTGCCGAAAGTCAGCGGCCCACGTCCGCCAGTTTGGCGCGGAGCTGGAGAACGGACTTGGTGTGGATCTGGCTGACCCGGCTCTCGGTGACGCCGAGGACGTGGCCGATCTCAGCCAGAGTCAGGCCCTCGTAGTAGTAGAGCGTGACGACGGTCTTCTCGCGCTCGGGAAGGGTGTTGATCGCGCGGGCCAGGAGCCGGCGCAGTTCGCGGTCCTCGGCGACTTCGACGGGATTGTCGGCGGCGGTGTCCTCAAGGGTGTCCATGAGCGACAGCCGGTCGCCGCCCTCGCCGCCGACGTGCAGGAGCTCTTCGAGGGCGACGACGTTGGCCAGCGACAACTGGCTGAAAACAGTGTGCAGTTCCTCCAGAGCGATTCCCATCTCGTCGGCGACTTCCGCTTCGGAGGGGGTGCGCCGGAGTTGCGCTTCGAGGGTCGCGTAGGCCCGCTCGACGTTGCGGGCCTTCTGGCGGACGGAGCGCGGGATCCAGTCGAGGGCGCGGAGTTCGTCGATCATCGCGCCGCGGATGCGCGTGATGGCGTACGTCTCGAACTTGATGGAGCGCTCGACGTCGAACTTCTCGATGGCGTCGATGAGTCCGAAGACTCCGGAGGAGACGAAGTCGGCCTGCTCGACATTGGAGGGGAGACCGACGCTGACGCGTCCGGCGACGTATTTGACGAGGGGTGAGTAGTGCAGGATCAGCTGTTCCCGCAGCCGCTCGTCGCCGGTGTCCTTGTACGACCGCCACAGCTCGTCGAGCGTGGTGGGGGCGGGTGGCCGCACGGTGCCCCGGGCTGCTGGGGGCACCGCAGCGCGGTCAGACCCGGAGGTGTGCTGGGGCATGCGTTGCCTTGAGCCGTTCTGCTGTCGGGTGCGGAGGTGACGGTACGGGGAGCGGGCGGGGGAACTTCGTGAGCGTAGCGTGAGTGTGCGGTCGCGGTGCGCGAACAGCGGTGGATGGCGCCGGTCCGGGGTGCCGTCGTCGTCCATGTCTTCGAGAGGGGGCCGTGGCGCGGGTCGGCCCCTTGGGGATGACCGAGAGAACTCGCTTGCTCATCGGCTTCACCATTTCACCCGAATGCTCCGGGTCAAGTACCGCCATGCCGGGCGTTCGAGGGTTCGGTTCTCCTGTTCGTCAACTGCCATTCGTCCTGCCGTCGTTCGACGAACCCGAGGGAGTGGAGTTCGTACAGTTTGGCGAGGGCGTGGTCGGGGTGGGTGCCGGCCCGGGTGGCGATGTCGGCGACGGGTGCGGCGTCCCGGCCGGGGAGGGCTTCGAGGACGCGGGCGGTGTCGGGGGCGAGGAGGTCGCGGGACAGGACGGGACCGCGGCGGAGCGGGGCGAGTTCACCGATGTCGCCGACGAGTTCGATGACATCGGCGGCGTCGGTGACGAGGGTGGCTTCGCCGCGCAGGAGTTCGTGGACCCCTGCGGAGAGTCCGCTGGTCACGGGGCCGGGGATGCCCATGGTGTGGCGGCCGAGGCGGGCGGCGGCGCGGGCGGTGACGAGGGAGCCGCTGCGGTAGGGGGCTTCGACGACGACGGTGCCGCGGGTGAGGGCGGCGATGACGCGGTTGCGCAGGACAAAGCGGCTGCGGGTGGGGTGGCCGCCGGGTGGGAGTTCGCCGATGACGAGGCCTTGTTCGGCGACGCGGGCGAGGAGCTGGGCGTGGCCGCGGGGGTAGGGGACGTCGACTCCGCAGGCGAGGACGGCGACGGTGGCGCCGCCGGAGCCGAGGGCGCCCCGGTGGGCGGCGGCGTCGACGCCGTACGCGGCTCCGGAGACGACGACCCAGCCGCGTTCGGCGAGTCCCGCGGCGAGGGTGGCGGCGGCGTGGGCGCCGTACGGGGTGCAGGCGCGGGCGCCGACGACGGCGACGGAGCGGAGGGCCCAGGTGCGCAGGTCGGCGGGGCCGCGGACCCAGAGGCCGAGGGGGCGGGTGTCGCCGAGGTCGTCGAGCTGGCTGGGCCATTCGGGGTCGCCGGGGATGAGGAAGCGTCCGCCGAGGCGGGCGATCCGGTCGAGGTCGTGTTCGGGTGTCACGGTACGGGCGCGGCGGCGCCAGCTCGCGAGGCGCTGGGGGCCGGTGTCGGGGAGGGCCCGCTCAAGGTCTGGTTCAGCGGCCGGATCGGGGCCGGTACCGGGCAGCGGCGGCTGGTCACCGGGTTCGGCGAGGAGCCGCAGGAGGCCGGTGGGGCCGAGGTGGCGCAGGGCCCGGCCGGCGTGTTCGTCGCCGGGTTCGACGATGTGGGTGAGGGCGGCGCGGGCGAGGCGTTCGGTCTCGTGGGGGTGTCGGCCGGCGGTCATGTCCGCTTCGGTCATGTCCACTCCCCCTGGGTGGCGGGGATGCCTCGGGCGATGCCGGTGCGGAGTTCGAGGGCGAGGGCGAGGTCGTCGGCGGTGGGCCGGTCGTGTCCGGCGAGGTCGGCGACGGTCCAGGCGACGCGGAGGACGCGGTCGAGGCCGCGGGCGGTGAGCAGGCCGCGTTCGAGGTCGTGTTCGACGGCGGCGAGGGCGCCGGGCGCGGCGGGGAAGCGAGTGCGCAGCGCGTGGCCGGGGATGGCGCTGTTGACGGTCCAGGGGGTGTCGGCGAGGCGGGTGGCGGCGCGGTCGCGGGCTTCGCGGACGCGGGCGGCGACGGTGCTGCTGGGTTCGCCGCGGGGGCCGTGGCCGAGGAGGTCGGAGCGGGTGACGGGGCGGGCTTCGACGCGGAGGTCGACGCGGTCGAGGAGGGGGCCGGACAGGCGGGCCTGGTAGCGGCGGATGACGGCGGAGGGGCACTCGCAGCCGGTGCCGTGGAGGGTGTGGCGGCCGCAGGGGCAGGGGTTGGCCGCGAGGACGAGCAGGAAGCGGGCGGGGAGCCGGACGACGCCGGCGGCGCGGGCGACGATGACGTGCCCGGATTCGAGGGGCTGGCGCAGGGCGTCGAGCGCTTTGGCGCTGAATTCTGGTGATTCATCCAGAAAAAGCACACCTCGATGAGCGAGGGAGACGGCTCCGGGGCGGGGCAGTCCGTTGCCGCCGCCGACCAGGGACTGCATGGTCGCGGAGTGGTGGGGCGCGCAGTAGGGCGCGTGGCGGACGAGGGGTTCGCCGGGCGGGAGGATGCCGGCGACGGAGTGGACGGCGGTGGCTTCGAGGGATTCCTGACGGGTGAGGGGCGGCAGGATGCCGGGGAGTCGTTCGGCGAGCATGGTCTTCCCGGCGCCGGGCGGTCCGGTGAGAAACAGGTGGTGGCCGCCGGCGGCGGCGATTTCGAGGGCGCGGCGGGCGGTGTGCTGCCCCGCGACGTCGGCGAGGTCGGGCAGGGTGTCGGCGGGTTGTCCGGCGGGCCCGGCGGCGAGGCCGGTGCCGGCTCCCGCCCCGGGGAGGAGGAGTCCGGCGAGCATCGGGTCGGGCCGGCCGTCCTCGTGGGGTGGCTCCTGGGGGACGGGTTCGCCGGTGAGGATCGCGATGAGCTGGCGCAGGGTGCGGACGCCGAGGACGGAGACCCCGGGGACCAGGGCGGCTTCGCCGGCGGTCTGTTCGGGGACGACGACCTGGTGGTAGCCGGCGTCGGCGGCGGCGAGGACGGCGGGCAGGATGCCGCGGACGGGGCGGACGCGGCCGTCGAGGCCGAGTTCGCCGATGAGGACGAGGTCGGCGATGGCCGTGGGGTTGATGCGTTCGGCGGCGGCAAGCAAGGCCGCCGCTACGGCGAGATCGAAACCCGAGCCGCCTTTCGGGACGGAGGCGGGGCTGAGGCCCACGGTGATCTTCTTCTGGGGCCATTCGGCCTGGGAGTTGACGATGGCGGCGCGAACGCGGTCGCGGCTCTCGGTGAGGCTCTTGTCGGGGAGTCCGACGAGGGTGAAGGCGGCGACGCCGGGTTCGAGGTCGGCCTGGACTTCGACGACGACGCCTTCGACGCCGACGAGGGCGACGGAGCAGGTGCGGGCGAATCCCATCAGGCGATCCCCCGGGCGTGGGTGACGACGGGTGCGCCCCGGCGGGGCAGGACGATGCCGACGAGGTCGATGCGGACGGAGCCGACAGAGGGCCGCCCGTCCGGTGGCGCGCCGGGCGGAGTGCCGGGCGGCGCCCCGTACCGGTGGAGCCAGCAGGCGGCGAGGTGCCGCAGCCGTTCCGCCTTGCGTGGCGTGACGGCGGCCATGGGATGTTCGAAAGGGCCTTCGCGGCGGGTCTTGACCTCGCAGACGACGAGGGTGTCCCCGTCGCGGGCGACGATGTCGATCTCCCCTTCGCGGCCGCAGCGCCAGTTCCTGGCGAGGACGTGCAGGCCGGTCGCGATGAGGGTGCGGGCGGCGAGTTCTTCCCCGTAACGCCCGAGTGCTTGGGTCGCGTTCATGCGGTACCACCTCCGGTACCGACTGTGACGCGTCGTGGCGCTGCGTGTGCGGGCCTGTGGAGGAGTGACCAGTTGTGGAAAACCTGGTCACTCACACGGGTGATTCTCGGCGGCCGGCCCCGGCCACCGGTCCTCAGCTGCCGGGGAGTTCGAGGTCGCTCTTGTTGAGCTCCTCGATGTTCACGTCCTTGAAGGTCAGGACGCGTACCTGCTTCACGAAGCGGGCCGGCCGGTACATGTCCCAGACCCAGGCGTCGGCCATGGAGACCTCGAAGAACACCTCGCCCTGGACGGAGTGCACCTGCATCTCGTAGTCGTTGGTGAGGTAGAAACGACGCTCGGTCTCGATCACGTAGGTGAACAGTCCGACGACGTCGCGGTACTCCCGGTAGAGCTTGAGCTCCATCTCGGTCTCGTACTTCTCGAGGTCCTCGGCACTCATGGCATGTTCCCCTTCAGCCGTGCGTCCCCCTATTGTGCGCCAGTCTCCCTGGCCCCTAAACGATTTCCGGGGCGAGGTCGAGCGGTGTACTCGGGGGTCCTTCGTCGAGCAGCCGGTGCAGCAGCTCCGCGAGTCTGTTGGGGTACACCGTCTCATGGGCCGCCGACAGTTCGGCGGAGGTCCACCAGCGCAGGCCGTCGACGCTGCGCGCCTCCAGTTCGGTGAGGGCGGTGAAGGCGGCGGCGGTCTGGGTGGTGCGGGCCAGGTAGTACCACTCGTCCTGGTTCCAGCGGCGGCCGTCGAAGGAGAAGGAGCAGTACCGGCGCCAGAGCACGGGGCCGAGCCGGACATCGGTGATGCCGGTCTCCTCGGCGAGTTCGCGCAGGGCGGCCTCTTCGCGGCTCTCGTCGCCTTCCACGCCGCCGCCCGGGGTGAACCACCAGGTCAGGGTGGGGTCGGCGGGCTCGTGGCCGTGCAGGAGCAGAATGCGGTCGGCGGGGTCGAGCAGGATGACCCGGGCGACCTTCCGGACCCCGGCCCCCGACTCCGACCCCGGCTCCGGCCCCGTACGCGGCCCCTTGTTCGCACCCGTACCGCCGCCGGAATCGTCCGGGAGCGGGGCGTCCGCCGCCGGCTCCGTCATGTCCTCACCGCGTCCTTGCCGGGCCGCTCCGTCGTGCGCCCCTGGCCCGCCGTCTTCTTCGGGCCGAGGAACCGGGCCAGTGGCCCGTACGCCGCTCCGGCCAGGATCAGGACACACCCCGCGACGACCGCGTAGAAGAGCGGCATGACGGGGCCGGGCCGGGAGGTGCCGCCGGGCAGCGCGGCGAAGCCGGTGGGCGAGGCCAGGAGGCCCTTGGCGGGCCAGACGACGGCGTCGACGCGCGCGGTGACGGAGGACGCCGACACGGTGCCGCGGCCCGCCTCTTCGAGGTGGGCGCGGGAGTCCAGGGAGGTGCGCCGGTCGTCGCCGAGGAGGAAGAGTTTCCCGGCGGGGACGGTCACGGAGAACGGCTGCCCGGCGGCGGGGGTGCCGGCCGCCAGGTACGGCTCGTCGACCGGTGTGCCGTTGATGGTGAGGCGCCCGTCCGTGCCGCAGCAGGCGACGGTGTCGCCGCCGATCGCGACGATCCGCTTGACCATGGTGGCGTCGCCCCACAGCGGGTCGTCGAAGACGACGACGTCCCCGCGCCGGAGGTCGGTGCCGTCGACGCGCTGGGCGAGGATCTTGGAGCCGACGTCGAGGGTCGGGGTCATGGAGTCGGTGGGCACGGAGTACGGCCGGTAGAGGACGGCCGCGAGGGCGAAGCCGCCGAGGAAGAGGACACAGCCGACGGCCACGACCAGCCCCGACAGCACGTTGCCGAGGCGGCCGGGGCCGTTCTTCGTACGCGGTGGGGCGCTCGCGCGCGCCGGGGCGACGGTGCGCGGCGCGGCGCTCGTACGCGGTGTGTCGCTCATGGGCATGGCACCTCGGGTGGTCCGCCGGACCGTCCGTGCGACGGTCCGGGACGGCACCCTACCCGCGGGTCACTCCTCCGCGATATGGCGAGCGGCGCGCTTCTTGCGCCGCCACAGCACCAGAGGCAGCGCACCGGCGACGCCCATGGCGCCCGGGGCGACGGCCAGGGCCTTGCCGAGGCCGGGCTGGTCGAAGGTGGACGGGACGGGCAGGGTCGACCAGCGGTTCACGGGCCAGGCGATGACCACGGCGCGGCCGACGACCTCGTCGTCGGAGACGGTGCCGCCACCGGGGAGTTCCATGTGGAAGCGGGAGTCGAGGGAGTTCTGCCGGTTGTCGCCCATGACCCAGATGCGGTCCTTGGGGACCTTGACCGGGCCGAAGGCGGGGTCGCAGGGCACGGTGCCGGGGCGCAGGTAGGAGCTCTCGTCGAGTTCCTTGCCGTTGACGACGACCTTGCCGCCCTCCTTGCAGGAGACGGTATCGCCGCCGACCGCGATCACCCGCTTGATCAGGTCCTTCTCTTCGGCGGACGGCATGAGTCCGATGAAGCTGAGGACCTTCTGGACGACGTTGGGCTCGGGGGTGTTGCCGTCTTCCAGCCAGCCGCCCGGGTCGTGGAAGACGACGACCTCACCGCGTTCGGGCTTGGAGCCGAACCACGGCGTGAGCTTGTCGACGAGGACCCGGTCGCCGCGCTGGAGGGTGTTCATCATCGAGTCGGAGGGGATGGAGAACGCCTGCACCAGGAAAGTCTTGATCAGCAGCGCGAGGACGAGCGCGATGCCGATGAGCAGCGGCAGTTCCTTCCAGAACGAGCGGGTCTGGCTCCGGTCCCGGTCACGGTCCGCGCGGCGGCCCTCGCTCTCGCCGCCGCCGTCGTCCTCGCCGCCGGGGTCCGGCGTCCCCGTGGAGTCGGAGGTCATGGCCGCCACCGCCGGATCGGGCCGTCCTGGCCTGTCCTCGGGCTCGCCGTTTCCGGGTCGTGCGCCGACGGCCACATCCCCCACATTCCACTCCTCAGTCCGTGCGCTCGCCCGGCCCTGGACAGGGACAGGCCCACCACTCCCATAACGAGCAGAAGTTCCGCCGGGGTCGGGAGCCGGGGTATTCCGTTGGTATGTCGCGGGGACACACTATGCGACACCTGGGGCGATACCGCCGCTGCCGCCTTCGCCTCGTCGGTCGCCGGCCGCGGTACGGACGCGAAGGTGGGCGGCTGCTCCAGGCGCCGCCAGTGGCCGATCGGCCAGGCGATGACGACGGCGCGGCCGACGACCTGTTCCTCGGAGACGGTGCCGTGTTCCGGCTCGTCGAGGTGGTAGCGGGAGTCGGCGGAGTCGCCGCGGTGGTCGCCCATCACGAAGATCCGGCCCGGGGGGACCTTCACCTCGAAGGGGATCTTGGAGGGCGCGTTACCCGGGTGCAGATACGGTTCGTCGAGCGGGACGCCGTTGACCGTGATGCGGCCGTCCGCGCCGCAGCACTTCACGGTGTCGCCGCCGACCGCGATCACCCGCTTGATCAGGTCGCGTTCGTCGGCGGACGGCATCACGCCGATGAAGGTCAGGGCCTGCTTGATCTGCTTGAGGCCCACCGGGTCCTCGGCCGGCGCGGCCTCCTGGCCGAGCCAGTTGCCGGGGTCCTTGAACACGACGACATCGCCGCGCTGCGGCTTCGAGCCGAACCACGGTGTCAGTTTGTCGACGAGGACACGGTCGCTGATCCGGATCGTCTGCTCCATGGAGCCGGACGGGATCACGAACGCCTGCACCAGGAAGGTCTTCAGGACGAGGGCGATGAGCACGGCGACGCCGACGAGGACCGGGATCTCGCGGACGGCGGAGCGCTGCCGGCGGCGCTTGACCTTGCGGGCGACGCGGCGGCGTTCGGCCCGACCCGGTGACGTACGGGGGTCGCCGTCGGTCCCGTCGGCCACGCGGCCCCGGCCGCGGCTACCCATGCCCGGGCCCGCCGCCGGTGCCGGAGGTCCCCGCGCCGGCGGTCCCGTGCCGGCTCGCGGTCCACGCCGGTACGGCGTCGAAGGCGGTCGTACGGGGCACGGTGGACCAGCGGCCGAACGGCCAGCCGATCCAGTCGGCGCGCCCGACGACCATGTCGACCGGGACCATCCCGCCGCCCGGCTGGCCCAGGTGGTCGCGGGAGTCGCTGGACTGGCTGCGGTGGTCGCCCATCACCCACAGGGTGCCGTCCGGGACCACGATGTCGAACGGGACGCGGGACGGCTGGTCGCCGAACATCACGTACGTCTCCTGGACGGGTACGCCGTTGACGCTGATCCGGCCGTCCTTGTCGCAGCAGACCACCCGGTCGCCGCCGGTGCCGACGACCCGCTTCACGAAGTCGGTCTCGTCCGGCTCGGCGAGGCCGAGGGCCGCGGCGGCGGCGTGCAGGGCGCCCGTGACCGGGTTTCCGGCGGGCTCTTCCTGGACGAAGGATCCGGTGCCGTCGAAGACGACCACGTCGCCGCGGCGCGGCTCGTCGCCGAAACGGTACGCCAGCTTGTTGACCAGGATCCGGTCGCCGACCTGGAGCGTGGGCTCCATCGAGCCGCTCGGCACCAGGAAGGGCTGCAGGACGAAGTGGCTGAACAGCAGCAGGAAGACCATGCAGGCGATGCCGATGAGTCCCGTACGCCGCCATGTCATCACGCCGGACGGCGCGGTGTCGTCGCGCTCCTCCGTACCGTCGCCGTCCTCGGGGTCCGCGCCGGACGCGGCGCTGCCGTCCCGTACGGCACGGTCGGTGCCCTCGACGTACTCTGCCTGATCTGCCTGATCTGCCTGACCGGCCCGACCGGTCCGATCTGCCGGTTCCGGCCCTGAAACGCGCGCGGAGCGCGATCGCCCCTCCTCGTCGGAGGAGCGATCGCGCTCCGTGTGCTGTGCTGCGGTGTCCATCGGGGGCAGAGCTTATCCCGCCACCCTGTGGAACCGAGCTCAGTTGTCGCGCTTCTCCTTGATCTTGGCAGCCTTGCCGCGCAGCTCACGGAGGTAGTAGAGCTTGGCGCGACGGACGTCACCGCGGGAGACGAGCTCGATCTTCTCGAAGATCGGGCTGTTCACCGGGAAGGTGCGCTCGACGCCGACGGAGAAGGAGACCTTGCGGACCGTGAAGGTCTCGGAGACGCCCGAGCCCTGACGGCGGATGACGACACCCTTGAACTGCTGGATACGGGAGCGGCTGCCCTCGATGACGCGAACGTGGACGTTCACGGTGTCACCCGGACGGAAGGCCGGGACGTCGGAACGCAGGGAACCGGCGTTGAGCTGGTCGAGCAGGGAGGCCATGGAGGTCTCTTTCCTCGCCGATGCCACAGGTCATCAGCGGTACGTACGAATGGTTTGGAGATGCCGCGGTCCTGACGGGCGTCGTTCCCCCTGTGGCAGGGGCGCGCGCCGGACGTACGACAGCGGCCTATTCTTCCACGGCCTGGGGCCTGCGCCAAAATCGGCCGCCGGGCTCGGGGGCCCAGCCGAGGATGGACAGGAGCTCGCGGTCCTTCTTGTCGAACGCGGCGGGGTCGCAGCGCTCGATGAGGTCCGGGCGGTTGGCCGCGGTGCGCCGGAACGCCTCGTCGCGGCGCCAGCGCGCGATCTTCCCGTGGTGCCCGCTGAGCAGGACGTCGGGGATGCCGCGGCCGCGCCACTCCGGGGGCTTGGTGTAGACGGGGCCTTCCAGCAGGTTGGCCATGGCGCCGGGGGCGAACGAGTCGTCCTGGTGCGACTCGGCGTTGCCGAGGACGCCGGGCAGCAGCCGGGCGACGGCCTCGGTGACGACCAGGACGGCGGCCTCGCCGCCGGCCAGCACGTAGTCGCCGATGGAGACCTCGTAGACCGGGATGCGGGTGGCGTACTCGTCCATGACCCGGCGGTCGATGCCCTCGTAGCGGGCGGGCGTGAAGATCAGCCAGGGCCGCTCGGAGAGTTCGACGGCCAGTTCCTGGGTGAAGGGCCGGCCGCTGGGGGTGGGGACGACGAGGACCGGGCCGTGGGCGCCGGACTCGTAGCCGTCGGCGAGGGCCTGGTCGAGGGCGTCGCCCCAGGGGCCGGTCTTCATGACCATGCCGGGGCCGCCGCCGTACGGGGTGTCGTCGACGGTGTTGTGCCGGTCGTACGTCCAGTCGCGCAGGTCGTGGACGTGGACATCGAGCTGGCCGCGGGCACGGGCCTTGCCGACGAGCGAGACGTTCAGCGGTTCGAGGTACTCGGGGAAGATCGTGACGACGTCGAGGCGCATCAGGAGGCGTCCCTGCCGGTCGTACGGGTCGAGTCGCCCTCCGCGGCCTGCGCCTCGTCCTCGGCCTCGTCCTCCGTCTCGCCCTCGTCCTCCGTGTCGCGCGAGGAGGCGACGACGGCCTCGGACTCGTCGATGAGGCCGGGCGGCGGGGCGATGACGGCGCGCTGGTTCTCCAGGTCGATCTCGGTGACGATCTCCGAGACGAACGGGATCATCACCTCGGAACCGTCGGGCCGCTCGACGATGAACAGGTCCTGCGACGGCAGGTGGGAGATCTCGGTGATCACGCCGATCTCGGTGCCGTCGACGAGGACGACGTCGAGGTCCATCAGCTGGTGGTCGTAGTACTCGTCCTCCTCCTCGGGCAGCTCGTCGGGATCGACGTCGGCGATGAGGAGGGTGTTGCGCAGGGCCTCGGCCGCGGTGCGGTCGGTCACGCCCGCGAAGCGGAGCAGCAGCCGGCCGCTGTGCACCCGGCCGGTCTCGATGGTGAGCGGCCCGGTGGAGGCCGGGTCCGTGTGCAGGACGGCGCCGGGTCCGAGCCGCAGCTCGGGCTCGTCGGTCCGCACCTCGACGGTGACCTCGCCCTTGATGCCATGGGCACGGCCGATCCGCGCGACTACCAACTGCACTGGTGAACTCTCCTGTCGTACGACAACGGGCCGGGGCGGGCGGCATGCCCTCCCCGGCCCGTGCCGGTGTCAAAGCTTCAGCGGACCTGGTCCACGTCGACGAGGTCGACCCGGATACCACGGCCGCCGATGGCACCCACGACGGTACGCAGCGCACGCGCGGTGCGGCCGTTGCGGCCGATCACCTTGCCGAGGTCGTCGGGGTGGACCCGGACCTCGAGAACGCGGCCGCGACGCAGGTTGCGCGAGGCGACCTGCACGTCGTCGGGGTTTTCGACGATGCCCTTCACGAGGTGCTCGAGAGCCTCCTCGAGCATGATCAGGCCTCGGTCGACTCGGTGGACTCGGCCTCGGCCTCGTCCGCCTTCTTGTCAGCCTTCTTGGCCTTCGGGGTGATGGCCTCACCCTTGGCCTCGTCGCCCTCGAGAGCCTTCGCGAACTCGTCGAACGAGGCGCGCTTGGCTTCCTTGGTCGCCGGGACGAGCAGCGCCTTCTCCGGGGCGGGGAGGCCCTTGGCCTTCTGCCAGTCGCCGGTGAGCTTCAGGATGGCGAGAACCGGCTCGGTCGGCTGGGCGCCGACGGACAGCCAGTACTGCGCACGCTCGGAGTCGACCTCGATACGCGACGGGTTGTACGTCGGGTGGTAGAGGCCGATCTCCTCGATCGCGCGACCGTCACGACGGGTGCGCGAGTCGGCGACGACGATGCGGTAGTGCGGCTGGCGAATCTTGCCGAGGCGCTTGAGCTTGATCTTGACTGCCACTGGAGTGGTGTCTCCTGGTCTTGACGTGGTAGGGCACCGAACGGAATGCCACGTGGGGTTGTGGTACCCGAGTGCCCGATGGACGCGTCAGCCGGAGGAGAGAGGGGTCCTATGCGACTGTCGAGTACAGCTAGCCATTGTGCCATACGTGACGAGGTCAGCTCGCGGCGCCCACGGTCTCCGGGATCCGGAAGGGCTTGCCGCAGCCGCCGCAGACGATCGGCGCCTGGGCGAGTACGGACGGCACCACGCGCACGTTGCGCCCGCAGTCGCAGACGGCCTTGACCCGCACGCCGCCGCCCGAGGAACCGTGCCGGGCGGCCGGTCCGCGGAAGGAGCGCTTGGTGTCGGCGGCGGTCGCGACCGTGTGCGCCTTCAGGGCGCGCTGGAGCCGCTCGATGGTCGGCCGGTAGCGACGCCGGGCCTCGGCGTTGAGCGTGACCAGGGAGAAGCCGCTGCTGGCGTGTGGCTCCTCGGGGTGGTCGAGACCCAGCTCCTCGGCGATCGCGAGGAATCTGCGGTTGTGGTAGCGGCCGGCGCGGGAGGTGTCGCGGACACCTCGGGCGGCGGCGATGCCGTGGACTGCTTCATGAAGCAGTCGCTCGAAGGAGAGCTCGGCGCCGCAGGCGGACGACGACTCTCCGATCAGGGACTCGGGCGCGGCAAGGTCCGGCAGCTCGGGGTGGTTCCGCTGAATCTCGGACCACGCCTGCGCCAGCTCTGCGGCGAGAACAGGTGGTGTCGTGCTCACGTCGGATACAACGAGCCGGAGGCCGTACGGGTTCCATTCCGGGGCAACTCAAATATTTTGCACGTACCCGTCAGTCGGTACGGATGCGTGAGGGCCGGTGCGTTCGGCACATAGGCAGGCGCATACGCCCTGGCGCGCGGGCATGTCACGCGCGCCGGGCAGAGCTGGAAGGGACAGTACCGCTTCCTTGCCCGACTTCGGGCACCACCCCCCGTCTCCACATAAAGGGTGGCCGGATACCACCTCAGGGCGTCCGGTTTCCGGACGCGGACGACGGTCGTGGGCTACTCCGCGGCCGTGTCCGGGGTGTCCTTGGCGAGGCGCGGGATGCCGGCGGCCCGGTAGGCCGCGGCCTCCTCCAGGGTCTCGTTCTCCAGCAGGGCGGCGGCGAGGGCGTCGAGTTTGTCGCGGTGCTCGCGCAGCTGGCGTACGGCGCTCTCGTAGCACTCGTCGACGATGCGGCGCATCTCGGCGTCGACCCGGTCGAGGGTGGCGGGCGCGGCGGACAGCCCGTACGCCTGCTGCGCGTCGGCGGGGATGGCGGTGAGACGGCCGACGTGTTCGCTCATGCCCCAGCGGCCGGCCATGCCCCGCGCGATGCTCGTGACCTGCTCCAGGTCGCTCTCGGCGCCGGTCGTGACGACGCCGAAGACGACCTGTTCGGCGGCCATGCCGCCGAGGGCGCCGATGATCCGGCCGCGCAGGTACTCCTCGGTGTAGGCGTACTTGTCGCCCTCCGGGGTGGACAGGGTGACGCCGAGGGCGCGGCCGCGCGGCACGATGGTGATCTTGCGGACGGGGTCGGCGCCGGGCTGGAGCATGCCGAGCAGCGCGTGGCCGCTCTCGTGGTACGCGGTGCGGCGGCGTTCCTCGTCGGGCATGACGAGCGGGCGTTCGGCGCCGAGCTGGACCTTCTCCAGGGCGTCGGAGAGGTCGGACTGGGTGACCTGCTGCTGCCGGCGCTTGACGGCGAGCAGGGCGGCCTCGTTGGCGAGGTTCGCGAGTTCGGCGCCGGTCATACCGGGGGTGGTCTTGGCGACGTGGGCCAGGTCGACGTCGCGGGCGAGCGGGATCTCGCGGGTGTGGATGCGCAGGATGGCCTCGCGGCCGCCGCGGTCGGGCGGGTTGACGTGCACGACGCGGTCGAAGCGGCCGGGGCGGGTGAGGGCGGGGTCGAGGACGTCGGAGCGGTTGGTGGCGGCGAGCACGATGACGCCTTCGGAGCCGGTGAAGCCGTCCATCTCGGTGAGGATCTGGTTGAGGGTCTGTTCGCGTTCGTCGTGACCGCCCATGCCGGCGCCGCCGCCGCGGGCGCGGCCGATGGTGTCGATCTCGTCGATGAAGATGATCGCGGGGGCGACCTTGCGGGCCTCGGCGAAGAGTTCGCGGACGCGGGAGGCGCCGACGCCGACGATCATCTCGATGAACTCGGAGGCGGAGGCGGAGAAGAACGGCACGCCCGCCTCCCCCGCGACGGCGCGGGCGAGCAGGGTCTTGCCGGTTCCGGGCGGTCCGGCGAGCAGGACGCCGCGGGGCATCTTGGCGCCCATGGCGCGGTAGGCGGCGGGGTTCTTCAGGAAGTCGACGACGTCGTTGAGTTCGCCCTCGACCTCGTCGATGCCGGCGACGTCGTCGAAGGTGGTGCGTTTGCCGCCTTCGAGTTCGACGGGTTTGGGCGGGGCCTTGCGGCCGAGCATGCCGCCCGCGCCGCCGAGTCCGGCGCTCATCCGGCGGGCGATGAACACCCACAGGAAGACCAGGAGCAGCATCGGGGCGAGGGAGAGGAGCAGGTTCGCGAGGAAGCTGCGCTCCTCGACGACCGGCTTGGCGGTGACGGTGACGTGCTGCCGGGTGAGCTCCTCCCACAGCTTGTCGTCGGCGAAGGCGGGGCGTTGGGTCTGGAACTTGGTGTAGTCGCCCTTGCCGTCGTCGGGGACGGGCTGCGCCTTCTTCAGTTCGCCCTGGATGGCGTCGCCCTTGGAATAGATCATGGAGACGTTGCCTGCGGCGACCTGCTTGCTGAACTCGGTGTACGAGATGGTCGCCTCGTTACCCTTGTTGAAGAAGGACAGGACCAGGTTGGTGATGAGGTAGACGACGAGGGCGACGAGGATGACCGCGCCCCAGCCGCCGGGCATCTTCCGCCGGGGCGGCGGGGGCGGCGGGGCCCCTTCCGAGCGCCAGGGCTGATCGGTCCGGTCGCGCGGGGGTACGGGGTTGGCCACGGGTTCTCCTCGAAACCTCGGGGCGGCAGTGGCCCCAGTATCGGGGAACCGGGCGTTTCCGGCATGGCGGGACGATACGGGTGACCTCCGCCGGGATCGCGGCGCGGACGGCGGCAACGGCGACGCGGGCGCGGGCGTACGGCGAAGGGGCCCGGCGCGGTGGCGTACCGGACGTGTCCGGTCTCGTACCGCTCCGGGCCCCTTCGCGGGAAGCCGGTGAGGCGCGCGCCCGTCAGGGGCGCCGGGGGCCTCAGCCCATGAACTTCTTGAACTCGTCCGGCAGCTCGAAGTCGCCGCCGTCCTGGCCCGCGCCCGGCAGCCCGAAGGCGCCGCCGGCCTGGGCCTGCTCGCGCTTGGCCTGGGCGGCCTGCTCCTCGGCCTTCCGCTTCATCGGGTTGCCGCTCTTGCGCTTGCCCTTGGCCTGCTTGAGCTGCTTCTTCTGCCGGCCGGGGCCGCCGCCCATGCCTGGCATCCCGGGCATGCCCGGCATGCCGCCGCCCTGTGCCATGCGCGACATCATCTTGCGGGCCTCGAAGAAGCGCTCGACCAGGCCCTTGACGGCGCTGACCTCGACGCCGGAACCCTTGGCGATACGGGCGCGGCGCGAGCCGTTGATGATCGTCGGGTCCTGGCGCTCGGCCGGGGTCATCGACTTGATGATGGCGGCGGTGCGGTCGACGTCGCGCTCGTCGATGTTGTTGATCTGCTCCTTCATCTGCGCCATGCCGGGCAGCATGCCGAGGAGCTTGGAGATGGAGCCCATCTTGCGGACCTGCTCCATCTGGGCCAGGAAGTCGTCGAGGGTGAAGTCCTGGCCCTTCTTGGAGGCCAGCTTCGAGGCGACCTTGGCGGCCTCCTCCTGGCTGAAGGTCTGCTCGGCCTTCTCGATGAGCGACATGATGTCGCCCATGCCGAGGATGCGGGACGCCATGCGGTCCGGGTGGAACGCGTCGAAGTCGTCCAGCTTCTCGCCGTTGGAGGCGAACATGATCTGCTTGCCGGTGACGTGCGCGATGGACAGCGCGGCACCACCGCGGGCGTCGCCGTCGAGCTTGGACAGCACCACGCCGTCGAAGCCGACGCCGTCACGGAAGGCCTCGGCGGTGTTGACCGCGTCCTGACCGATCATGGCGTCGACGACGAAGAGGACCTCGTCGGGCGACACGGCGTCGCGGATGTCCGCGGCCTGCTGCATCAGTTCCTGGTCGATGCCGAGGCGGCCGGCGGTGTCGACGATGACGACGTCGTGCATCTTCGACCGGGCGTACTCGATGGAGTCCTTGGCGACCTGGACCGGGTCGCCGACGCCGTTGCCCGGCTGCGGGCCGTAGAAGCCGACGCCCGCGCGGTCGGCGACGACCGACAGCTGGTTGACGGCGTTGGGGCGCTGGAGGTCACAGGCGACGAGCAGCGGGGTGTGGCCCTGGCCCTTGAGCCAGACGCCGAGCTTTCCGGCGAGGGTGGTCTTACCGGCGCCCTGGAGACCGGCGAGCATGATCACGGTCGGCGCGGTCTTGGCGAACCGGAGCCGGCGGGTCTCGCCACCGAGGATGGAGACCAGTTCCTCGTTGACGATCTTGATGATCTGCTGGGCGGGGTTGAGCGCCTTGGAGACCTCGGCGCCGAGCGCCCGCTCCTTGATGCTCTTGATGAAGGCCCGGACGACCGGCAGCGCCACGTCGGCTTCGAGCAGGGCGATACGGATCTCACGCGCGGTGGCGTCGATGTCCGCCTCGGACAGGCGACCCTTGCCGCGGAGGTTCTTGAAGGTCGCTGCAAGGCGGTCGGAGAGGGTATCGAACACGGCGGTCGCGGATCCTCGGTGTCGTGGGCGGGCGTACGGACTGCCCTCCAGGGTATCCGGCCGCTCGATGTCCGTGTCCGCGCCCGCCGGATCCGGTGTGCTCCGGCTGTCCGGGACCGGGTTCCGGGGCGGCGGGCGCGGGCCTCAGGCGTCTACTTTCTCCTTTTTCTCCGCCGTCGCGGGGGCCGTCGTGTCCAGGGTCGTGTCCAGGGCCGTCGTGTCCACGGTCGCGGGGACGGGAGCGAGGACGGGGCGTACGGGATGGCCGCCGTCCGTCCCGCCGGCTCCGCCGTCCCGGTCGGCCTCGGCGAGGTCGTCTGCGGCGAGGTCGTCTGCGGCGAGGTCGTACGCGGCCTCGGCGTGCTCGGCCCGGTCGATGCCGGTGATCTCGGCGTCCTCGGCGACCCGCATCCCGATCGTCCGGTGCAGGACGAGGGCGAGGAGCGCGGAGACGAGGAGCGAGTAGCCGAGGACGGCGAAGACACCGAGGGCCTGGATGCCGAGCAGGCCGAGGCCGCCGCCGTAGAGGAGGCCGCGGGCGTCGGACTGGACGCCGCCGGTGGCGAACAGGCCGACGAGGAGGGAGCCGGCGACCCCGCCGACGAGGTGGACGCCGACGACGTCGAGGGAGTCGTCGTATCCGAAGCGGTGCTTGAGGCCGACGGCCATGGCGCACAGCACGCCGGCGACCGCGCCGATCGCGAGGGCGCCGAGCGGGGAGCAGGAGCCGCCGGAGGGGGTGATGGCGACGAGTCCGGCGACGGCGCCGGAGGCGGCGCCGAGGCTGGTGAAGGCGCCGTGGCGGAGCTTCTCGTAGCCGAGCCAGGCGAGCATGGCGGCGGCGGTGGCGACCTGGGTGTTGAGGAACATGACGGCGCCGACGCCGTCGTCGTTGCCGAGCCACGATCCGGCGTTGAAGCCGAACCAGCCGAACCAGAGCAGTCCGGCGCCGAGCATGACGAGCGGGAGGTTGTGGGGGCGCGCCGGCCGGTGGGGGAAGCCGGTCCGCTTGCCGATGACGAGGATGACGCCGAGGGCGGCGGCGCCGGCGTTGATGTGGACGGCGGTGCCGCCGGCGAAGTCGATGACGCCGAGTTCGTACAGCCAGCCGCCGCTGCCCCAGACCCAGTGGGCGACGGGGAAGTAGACGGCGGTGACCCACAGGGCGACGAAGAGCGCCCAGGCCGTGAACTTGACGCGGTCGGCGAGGGCGCCGCTGATGAGGGCGGGGGTGAGGACGGCGAACATCAGCTGGAAGACGGCGAACACGTACACGGGGACGGTGGAGCCGTGCCACAGCTCGGTGAGGCCGATGCCGCCGAGGCCCGCGTAGTCGGAGGACCAGCCGACGAGGGAGGCGGTGTCGGTGCCGAAGGCGACGCTGAAGCCGTAGAGCACCCACAGGACGGTGACGATGCCGAGGCTGACGAAGCTCATCATCAGCATGTTGACGGTGGACTTCGCGCGGACCATGCCTCCGTAGAAGAAGGCGAGGGCCGGGGTCATCAGCATGACCAGGGCGGTGCAGAGGAGCATGAAGCCGGTGTTGGCGGCGGACAGGGCGGGCGGGTCCGCGGCGGCCAGGGGGGTGAGGGCTGCGGTCATCGGCGTCTCCTCGTCTCGACGTCGACGGCGGCCGTGCCCGTCGGGCGGGACGGCGGGGCCAGAGGACGGTGGGGTACTGCGCCCGAGCGTGACGCGGGCCGGTTTCCGGCGGTGCCGCGCGGTGTTTCGCCGTGGTGACGGGGGCGGCGGGCGTGTTACGCGACCGTGAACGGCCGGGCATATGCGTGCCCGCCGGGGGCGCGATCCGGCATAGCCCGGACTCCCGCCGCCCGAGAAGTCGGGCGGGGAGTCCTCCCGGTACGGCACCGGGCGCACGAGGACCGGCCGCGTCGGTCGTCCGTGTGTCCTGTGCGGCGGGGGAGCCGAGTCGGGCTTACGGGACGGCCGGCGCGGCCGGTGTCGGGGGCGGCGCGGCGCGCCGCGGTCTCAGACGGCTTCCGCCGTCTCGGGGAGCAGGGCGGTCAGCCGGTCGGTGAGCTGGACGACCTCGGCAACGTGGCCGAAGTCGCGGGCCGCGGTGTCGACGGTCTTGCGCAGCCGGTTGTTGAGCCGCTCGGAGCGGACCTTGCGGGCGATGCCGAGGGCCTGCTCGGCGAGGACGACGGACTGCTCGGGCTCGCGCTTGAGGAGGTGGACGGTCGCCATGCCGACGAGGTTGAGGGCGTAGGAACGCTGGCGCTCCGTGTCCTTCGCGAACAGTTCGACGGCCCGCTCCATGACGGGTTCGGCGAGCGAGGCGTACGTCGGGGAGCGTCCGGCGACATAGGCGAGGTCGCGGTAGGAGTGGGAGTTCTCGCCGTTGAGCTCGGCCTCGGAGAAGAAACGGATCCAGTCGGGATCGGGCTCGCCGTCGAGTCCGGCGTCGGCGAAGGTGTCCTCGGCCATCCGCACGGCGCGCCGGCACTTGGCGGGCTGGCCCATGTTGGCGTAGGCGCGGGCCTCCAGCGCGTAGAGCATGGACTGGGTGCGCGGGGTGGCGCAGTCGCGGCTGCCGTACTGGGCGAGGTGGATGAGTTCGAGGGCGTCGTCGGGCCGTCCGAGGTGGATCATCTGCCGGCTCATGGAGGAGAGGATGTACGAGCCGAGGGGCTTGTCACCGGCCTCCTTGGCGGCGTGCAGGGCGAGCACGAAGTATTTCTGGGCGGTGGGCTGGAGGCCGACGTCGTAGCTCATCCAGCCGGCCAGTTCGGCGAGCTCGGCGGCGCAGCGGAAGAGGCGCTCGGCGAGTTCGGGCCGCTGGGACTCCTGGAGGAGGTCGGTGACCTCGTGGAGCTGGCCGACGACGGCCTTGCGGCGCAGTCCGCCGCCGCACTGGGCGTCCCACTGGCGGAACATCGCCGTGGTCGACTCCAGCAGGTCGAGTTCGAGCGGGGAGAGCCGGTGGCCGCGCCGCTCCTCGGCGAGCGGGGCCGGGACGTCGGCGGCCGGGGTGGGCACCAGCCAGCGCTGCATGGGTTCGATGAGGGCGGGCCCGGCGGCGATCTGGAGCGAGGAGCCGAGGAAGCCGCGGCGGGCGAGCATGAGGTCGCTGCGGGAGAACTCACTGAGCAGGGCGACGGTCTGCGGGCCGGCCCAGGGCAGGTCGACGCCGGAGACCGACGGGGTCTGGTGGGCGGTGCGCAAACCGAGGTCCTCGATGGCGACGACGGAGCCGAAGCGTTCGGAGAACAGCTCGGAGAGGATCCGCGGGATGGGTTCGCGGGGCTGTTCGCCGTCGAGCCAGCGGCGCACCCGGGAGGTGTCGGTGGAGATGTGGTGGGCGCCCATCTGCCGCGCCCGGCGGTTCACCTGGCGGGCCAGCTCGCCCTTGGACCAGCCGCTGCGCACGAACCAGGAACCCAGCTGCTCGTTCGGGCGCTTTCCGGCAGCCGTACCGTCCGCGCCGTTGCCGCTCACTGGAACGCCCCCATCTGCCTGATGTCGCCCTCGGAATCCCCTGCCAGGATGCCCTGTCTTCCGGGCCCCGTCCGGCGTTTGCCCTCCTTCGAACAGAAGCCGGATTAGCTCTGGCGGACTGTCTTTCGTCCTCGACGGCGGGGGTTCGCGTACCGAAGGTAATCCTACGATCACCCCTCCGGACATGGCGTTTAGGGAAACGCCACCATTCGCCACCCCTTCGTTGGAACGCGCGGCGCGCCGGACGCGATTCACTTGACATGCGACGGACCGTGGGCGGCGCATCGCAGCGCAAGGAGGCGCGCGCGACGCTCCGCACCACCCACCGTGCATCCGTACACCCCAAGAAATCCCATCCCTGGGCGTGGCGGAGCGTGACAAAGCGCGAGCACGGACATTCAGTCCGTAACCACCGGCGCGTCCGACCCGTTGGAGGGGGCATGGGTTTCACGATCGGCGGCATTCGTGAGATGCGGTCCGGCTCACGTCGCCGCGTACGCACCATGGAGTGCACGGCGGTGGCCGAGTACACCGGACTGTGGGGCTGGGACGTGGTCCCGGGGGCGCGGGCGGATCCGGCCGGGCACTGCTCGTGCGGAGATCCCGCCTGTACGTCGCCGGGGGCGCATCCGCTGTCCTTCGCCGAGCCGGTCCCGGCCGGCGCGGGTCTCGACGAGGCGGCCAGGGTCTGGTCGCGCCATCCGGGGGCGGCGATGCTGCTGCCGGTGGGCCGGGCCTTCGACGTGCTGGACGTGGCGGAGGCGGCGGGCCGCCGGGCGCTGATCCGGCTGGAGCGCATGGGGCTGCCGCTGGGGCCGGTGTGTGTGACGCCGACCGGCCGGGCGCGGTTCTTCGTGGCGCCGGGCGCGTCGGCGGGGCTGCCGCGGCTGCTCTACCGGATGGGCTGGGACGACGCCGATCTGGATCTGCAGTGTCTGGGTCCGGGCTCCCATGTCACCGCGCCGCCCTCGGACCTCGGCGGTCTCGGCCCGGTGCGCTGGCTGCGCCCGCCGACCCTGGACACGGCGGGCGCCCCGCCCGAGGCCAGGCTGCTGCTCGGCACCCTGGCGTACATCTGCCACCGCACCCACCGCGCCGGTATCTGAGTCCGGGTCTCCGGCCCGGACACGACCGAGGCCCCGCCGTCATCGGCGGGGCCTCGGTCGTGTGTACCCACGGGGGTACCGGTGGATCAGGACGGGTCGCCGATGAGCGCGTCGACGAACGCGCCCGGCTCGAACGGCGCCAGGTCGTCCGGGCCCTCGCCCAGGCCGATCAGCTTCACCGGGACACCCAGCTCACGCTGGACGGCGATGACGATGCCGCCCTTCGCGGTGCCGTCGAGCTTGGTCAGCACGATGCCGGTGATGGCGACGACCTCGGCGAAGACACGGGCCTGGATGAGACCGTTCTGGCCGGTGGTGGCGTCGAGGACGAGGAGCACCTCGTCGAGCGGGCCGTGCTTCTCGACGACGCGCTTGACCTTGCCCAGCTCGTCCATGAGGCCGGTCTTGGTGTGCAGCCGGCCGGCCGTGTCGATGAGGACGACGTCGGCCTTCTCCGCGATGCCTTCCTTGACCGCGTCGTACGCGATCGAGGCCGGGTCGCCGCCCTCGGGGCCGCGCACGGTACGGGCGCCGACCCGGTCGCCCCAGGTCTGGAGCTGGTCGGCGGCGGCGGCGCGGAAGGTGTCGGCGGCGCCGAGGACGACGGACTTGCCGTCGGCGACGAGGACGCGGGCCAGCTTGCCGGTGGTGGTGGTCTTGCCGGTGCCGTTGACGCCGACGACCATGACGACGCCCGGGACGTCCTCGGGGCTCTCGGTCTTCACGGCGCGGTCGAGGTCCGGGCCGAGCAGGGCGACGAGCTCCTCGCGCAGCAGGCCGCGCAGCTCCTCGGGGGTACGGGTGCCGAGCACCTTGACCCGGTCACGCAGCCGCTCGACCAGCTCCTGGGTGGGCGCGACACCGACGTCGGCGGTGAGGAGGGTCTCCTCGATCTCCTCCCAGGTGTCCTCGTCGAGGTGCTCGCGGGACAGCAGCGTGAGCAGTCCCTTGCCGAGCGAGTTCTGGGAGCGGGAGAGCCGCGCCCGCAGCCGCACCAGGCGGCCGGCGGTCGGCTCGGGCACCTCGACGGCGGGCGCCGCCGGGGCCTCCGGCTCGGTGACGACGGGAGCCTCGGGCTCCGCGGTCGCCTCGGCCGTCTCCGTCTCCGTCTCCGTCTCCGGGAGTCCGACCTCCTCGACGGTCCGGCGTGTTTCTTCCCGCGGCGCCTCCGCCTCGTCGCCGACATGCGGCTCGGCGGGGGGCGCGGTGATGGTCGGCGCGGTGGACGGCGGCTCGGCCGGCGGCAGCTGCTTCTTCTTGCGACCGCTGATCACGAGCCCGCCGGTCACGGCGACCGCGACGACGACAGCGATGACTACAGCAAGGATGAGTTCCATGGTCCGTCCAGTATGCGTGACATTCGGCGCCCGACGGCGACTCCCGGGACGGGTGGGGCGAGGCCGGAATGCCGGTCCCGCCCGGGGCGCGATGCCATGCGGGGCACTCCTTGCCGGTGCCACCGACGCGTACGGGAAGGGCCTACCCCGGGCACGGTCGCGTGCGGGGTTCGCTCTCGGCGCCTACCCGTGCGGGCCGCCCCCTCCCCCGTACCTCCGCGCCCGAAGGCGTACCCGCCTACCCCATCTCCTCCAGCGTCTTGCCCTTCGTCTCCTTCACGAACAGGAGCACGAACGGGATCGAGAGGACCGCGAAGGACGCGTAGATGACATAGGTGCCGGACAGGTTCCAGCCGGCGAGGGACGGGAAGCTGGCGGTGATGGCCCAGTTGGCGATCCACTGGGCGGAGGCGGCGACGCCGATGGCGGCCGCGCGGATGCGGTTGGGGAACATCTCGCCGAGGAAGACCCAGACGACCACGCCCCACGACAGGGCGAAGAAGAGTACGAAGACGTGGGCGGCGACGAGGGCGATCGCGCCTTGGGGGCTGGGGAGCTTGCCGTGGACGAGTTCGGCGGAGAAGGCCCAGGCTTCGACGCCCAGGGCGGTGGCCATGCCGGTGGATCCGATGAGGGCGAGCGGGCGGCGGCCGATGCGGTCGACGAGGACCATGGCGATGACCGTGCCGATGATGTTGATGATCGATGTGGTGAACGAGTAGAAGAAGGAGCCTGACGGGTCGATGCCGACGGACTGCCAGAGGGTCGCGGAGTAGTAGAAGGCGACGTTGATGCCGACGAGCTGCTGGAAGACGGACAGTCCGATGCCGACCCAGACGATGGGCAGGAATTTGATCTTGCTGCCGGGGGTGAACAGGTCCCCGAACGTGGACTTGTGTTCGCTGCGCATGGCCTGGTCGATCTCGGCGACGCGGCGGTCCAGGTCGACGCCGTGGCCCTCGACTTCGGCGAGCACCTTCTTGGCCTTGTCGGGCCGGCCGGAGGCGATGAGGTAGCGGGGGGACTCGGGGATGGCGAAGGAGAGCATCCCGTAGAGCAGGGCCGGTACGACCATCACGCCGAGCATCCACTGCCATGCCTCGAGGCCGCCGATCTTGCCGCGCTGCTCGCCGCCGGCGATCTGGAGGATGCCGAAGTTGACGAGCTGGGAGATGGCGATGCCGATGACGATGGCGGCCTGCTGGAAGGACCCGAGGCGGCCGCGGTACGCGGCGGGGGCGACCTCGGCGATGTAGGCGGGGCCGATCACCGACGCCATGCCGATGGCGAAGCCGCCGACGATCCGCCAGAAGGCGAGGTCCCAGAGGGCGAAGGGGAGCGCCGAGCCGACGGCGCTGATGGTGAAGAGGACGGAGGCGATCCGCATGCACCGGATGCGGCCGATGCGGTCGGCGATCCGGCCCGCGGTGGCGGCGCCGATGGCGCAGCCGATCAGGGCGATGGCGATGACCTGGGCGAGCGTGGCGGAGCCGATGTTGTAGCGGTCGCGGATCGCTTCGACGGCGCCGTTGATGACGGCGCTGTCGTAGCCGAAGAGGAAGCCGCCCATGGCCGCGGACGCCGTGATGAAGATGACGTGCCCGATGTGGTCGGGGTGGGCCGACCGGCCTTCGGGGGACGGCGGAGGCGGGGCCTCGGCGGTGCTGGTCACGGGTCTCCTCGGAGCTCCGGCGGCGGCGTGGCCGGTGCGGGCGGGGCGAGCCCTTCCAGTGGCGCACAACTTCCCGCCGCCTACCACTCGAAGGCCCCGTGCCCAAGGCCCCCCGCTCCACCCGTACGGTCGCCGCGCTCAGCGCAGTCGCTGGCTGATGACCTTCGAGACGCCGTCGCCCTGCATCGACACGCCGTACAGCGCGTCGGCCACCTCCATCGTCCGCTTCTGATGGGTGATCACGATCAGCTGGGAGGACTCCTGGAGTTCCCGCATGATGCGGATCAGCCGCTGGAGGTTGGTGTCGTCGAGCGCCGCCTCGACCTCGTCCATCACGTAGAAGGGGCTGGGCCGGGCCTTGAAGATGGAGACGAGCAGGGCGACGGCGGTCAGCGAGCGTTCGCCGCCGGACAGCAGCGACAGCCGCTTGACCTTCTTGCCGGGCGGGCGGGCCTCGACCTCGATGCCAGTGGCGAGCATGTCGTCCGGGTCGGTGAGCAGGAGCCGGCCCTCACCGCCGGGGAAGAGCCGGGCGAAGACGCCTTCGAACTCGCGGGCGGTGTCCCGGTAGGCCTCGGTGAAGACCTGTTCGACGCGCTGGTCCACTTCCTTGACGACCTGGAGGAGGTCGGCGCGGGTCTTCTTCAGGTCGTCCAGTTGTTCGGAGAGGAACTTGTGCCGTTCCTCCAGGGCGGCGAACTCCTCCAGGGCGAGCGGATTCACCTTCCCGAGCTGCTGGTACGCCCGTTCGGCGGCCTTCAGTCGCTTCTCCTGCTCCGTACGGACGAAGGGACGCGGCCGGTCGTCCGCCTCCGTCTCCGGCTCCGGCCCCGTGCCGTCGGCGGGCGGTGACGGCGGTACGGGCTGGTCGGGGCCGTACTCCTCGACGAGGACGGCCGCCTCGACGCCCAGCTCCTCCAGGGCGCGGGTCTCCAGCTGTTCGATCCGCAGCCGTTTCTCGGCGCCGAGGACCTCGCCGCGGTGCACCGAGTCGGTGAGCTTGTCGAGGGCGGACTTGAGGTCGCGGCCCTGGGCGCGGGCGGCGGTGAGGTCCTGCTCGCGGGCGGTCTTGGCGGCGTCGGCGCGGGTGCGTTCCTCTTCGGCGCGGGTGAGGGACACGTCGATGTGGGCGAGCAGCTGGCGGGCGCCTGCGGAGACGGCGCCGGCCACCTGAGTCTCGTGGCGCAGCCGGGCGCGGCGCCGCTCGGCGCGGGCGCGGGCCTCGCGTTCGGCGCGGGCCGCGCGGTCGAGGGAGCCGGCGCGGCCGGCCAGGCCCTTGACGCGTTCCTCGTGGGTACGGACCTGGAGGCGGGCCTCCATCTCGGTCTGGCGCGCGTTGGATCCGTCGATCGCGAGCCGGTCGCGGTCGGCGGTGTCGGGTTCCTCCTCGGCTGGGGTGTCCTCGGCGGCGAGGAGCCGTTCGGCGAGTTCCTCGGCTTCGGCGAGGGCGCGTTCGAGTGCTTCCTCGGCACGGCCGGCGGCCGCGGCGGTCCGTTCCGCCTCCCCCGCCGCGCCGCGGGCCTGTCCGGCGAGCCGGCCGAGCTGCTGGGCCACGGCGGACCGTTCGCGGTCGGTGGCGCGGCGCCGTTCGGCGAGTTCGTCGAGGAGGCGGGCCGCTTCGTCCCGGTGCGCGGTCGCCGCCTCGCGGGCGGCGGCGGATTCGGCGCACTGGACGTCGAGCGCGGCGAGTTCCGCGGCGGCCTCGTCCACGGAGGCCTGGACTTCGAGGAGGCTGGGCGCTCCGGCGGAGCCGCCGTGGGCGAGGTGGGCGCCGAGCAGGTCGCCCTCGGCGGTGACCGCGGTCAGCGTGGGGCGGGTCCGCACGACGGTGACGGCTTCGTCGAGGCCGTCGACCACGACGATGTCGCGGAGCAGAGCCCGTACGGTGCCCATGAGTTCGGCGGGGCCGGTGACGAGTCCGGCGGCGGGCAGCGCGCTGACGGAGCCGATGCTGACGGGCGCGGTCTCCGCGGGGAGATCCGGTCCGGGGTCCGCGGCGGCCAGGAGCAGGGAGGCACGGCCCGCGTCCTGCTTACGGAGCAGGCGCAGGGCGTCGGCGGCGGTGGCCGGGTCGGTGACGGCGAGCGCGTCGGCGGCGGCGCCGAGGGCGGTGGCGAGCGGGAGCTCGTGGCCGGGGGTGACCGTGAGGAGGGTGGCGGCGGGGCCGATCAGGCCGGTGAGGCCGGCGGCGAGGAGGGTGCCGGTGCCGTCCTTGCGGCGCAGTCCGGGGGCGAGGGCGTCGTGGCGGGCGCGGGTGGCGGCGCGGGCCCGGTCGGTGTCGGCGGCGGTCTCGCGGGCGGCGGTGAGCGCGGTCTCGGCGGCGGCGAGGGCGCGGCGGGCGGCCTCGTGGCGTTCGCCGAGTTCGGTCTCCCCGGCGCCCTGGCCGTCGACTTCGGCCTGCAGCCGCTCGTACTCCTCCTGGGCGTGGGTGGCCCGGTCCCGGGCCTCGTCGCGGGCGTCGGCGAGCCGGCCGATCTCGGCCTGGGCGGAGGCGGCGCGCGAGCGGGCGGCGCCCACTTGTCCGCGCAGCCGGGCGAGTCCTTCGCGGCGGTCGGCGAGGGCGCGGGCCCGGTCCTTCAGGCGGCGTTCCTCGGCGGCGAGGGCCGCTTCCAGTTCGGCGCGGTGGGCGACGGTGTCATCGAGGGCGCGGGCGGCGGCTTCCAGCGCTGCTTCGAGTTCGGCTTCCTGTTCGCGGACGCGGGCGGCCTCGCGTTCGAGGTCCTCGGGGTCGCGGCCGCGCCGTTCCTCGGGGGGCTGGGCGGCGGCGCTGGTGACGCGCGCGTCGGCGAGGGAGACGGTGCCTCGGACGCGTTCGGCGAGCTGCGACAGCTCGTACCAGGTCTGCTGGGCGCGCTGGAGCCGGGGCGTGAGACGGCGGGTGGCGTCCTCCAGTTCGGCCTCGCGGGCGAGGGCCGCTTTCAGCGCGGTCTCGGTGCTCTCCTTGCGGGCGAGCAGGGCGGCCTCGTCCGCGATCTCGGCCTGGAGTGCCTGCCGGAGGCGTACGAGGTCGTCGGCGAGCAGGCGCAGCCGGGCGTCGCGCAGATCGGCCTGGATGACGGCGGCGCGGCGGGCGACGGCGGCCTGCCGGCCGAGGGGTTTGAGCTGGCGGCGGAGTTCGTCGGCGAGGTCCTGGACGCGGGCGAGGTTGGCGCGCATCGCGTCGAGTTTCCGCAGCGCCTTCTCCTTGCGCTTGCGGTGTTTGAGAACGCCGGCGGCTTCCTCGATGAAGGCGCGGCGGCCCATGGGGTCGGCGTGCAGGACGGAGTCGAGCTGTCCCTGGCCGACGATGACGTGCATCTCGCGGCCGATGCCGGAGTCGGAGAGGAGGTCCTGGATGTCGAGGAGCCGGCAGGTGTCGCCGTTGATCTGGTACTCGCTGCTGCCGCCGCGGAACATGATCCGGGTGATCGTGACCTCGGCGTAGTCGATGGGCAGCGCGCCGTCGGAGTTGTCGATGGTCAGGGAGACCTCGGCGCGGCCGAGCGGGGGGCGGCCGGTGGTGCCGGCGAAGATGACGTCTTCCATCTTGCCGCCACGCAGTGACTTGGCACCCTGTTCGCCCATGACCCAGGACAGGGCGTCCACGACGTTGGACTTGCCGGAGCCGTTGGGGCCGACGACGCAGGTGATCCCGGGTTCGAACCGCAGCGTGGTGGCGGAGGCGAACGACTTGAATCCGCGGAGCGTCAAGGCCTTGAGGTGCACGCCTGCGGACTCTACCGGGGGTCTCGGGTTTCACCCGGGAACGCACAGGGCACACCCTCCCCCAAGGACCGTGATGATCCGCCCAGGGGTGGGGGTGTGCGCACAGCGGGTACGGGGAGGACGCGCGGGGGTGGCGCGAGAGGGACACAAGAGAGAAGGGACGCCGAAGCGCCCCTTGCAGGTCCGGTACGTGTCCGGCTGTACGCGAGTCCAGTCGTACCGTGAGCCGGCGGGGAGGGGTTCCTCATCCGGCCCGATGGGGCGGGAACACCTCAGGTGAGCGCGGGCTCCGCCTTGGTGACGTCGAGTTCGATGCTGTCCAGCAGCGAGTCTCCCTGGTGCTGGGCGGCGGCAGCGGTCAGCGTGTCGTTCTCGGACTGGATCCGAACCAGCTCGGACTCGAGGTCCTGGACACGCTGCTGAAGCCGTCGCATCTCGGCGAGGAGTCGCGGGTCGGAGCCGCCGACGTAACCGAGAAGCGCCTTTGCCATGATGGATGGTCCTCCACACTGAGTGACCGACCGAAGCGGTGTGGGTCGTGAGGGATTCGCACCCGCGGTGCTCGGCCGTGCTCTTGTCGTGCCGGTTCTCACGGTCGAACAGCTAAGGTGCGCGGGGCTTCCAGAGTCTCACCAAAAAGTTTGACGGTCAACACGATCACGCCCGGGGCCAAGGGGCCACCGGGGGGCTCGCGGCCGCGTCGGAAGCGGCGGTGCCTCGCGTCTCGGTGCCCGAGGGGCGTACCGGATCATCCTTACCCGCGTGGTGGGGTGCGGCAACCCCGCCTCGGCAGTCACCAGGAAGTTTTCACTCTCCGTCACCGGCTGTCGGTGGTCCGCCCGAGGCCGTTCCGGGGTCTCGGGCGGGGTCCGGGAGCATGATCGGGAGCGGCCTTCAGCGGACCGCGAAGGTGTCGTAGATGCCGCGCGGCGTGTCCCAGATCTCAGTCACGCCGTCGACCCGGCCGGGCGTGTCGTCGGACCGCAGCCAGTCGAGCAGGCGGTGGCAATTCTCACGCGGGCCCTCGGCCACGACCTGGACCCGGCCGTCGTCGAGGTTCAGGGCGAAGCCGACGAGCCCACCGATCTCCAGCGCGTTTGCCCTGGTGAACCAGCGGAAGCCCACTCCCTGTACCCGGCCGCGCACCCAGGCGGTCATCCGTACCTCGTCATCCATGGCTGCACGCTAGCGGTCGGATCACGGAACGAGCACGTCAGCCCCCTCATGTCATGACGTACGGTACCGACGGAACGGGGCTCACCCGTTCGGCCGTGTCCGTCTTGACCGGATCCACAGAAGCAAAGATCGGCGAGGACCGGCGCGGAGCCGGCGGAGCGCCGGCCGAGCTCACCGTCCAGCGAGATCACCGTCCAGTCAGGGAGGCTGAGCAGATGGGACGCCATCGCGGCATACGACGCGGCGCACCCGTGAAGACCGGGCTGCTCGGTGTCTCCGTGGCGGTCGCGGCCGGTGCGATCGCCGTCGCCACGGGGCTCCTGCCCGGCGGCGACGTGTTCACCTTCGGCGAGACGAGCGCGGACGGGCGTCAGGCCCGGGCCGAGCAGGCGCCGCGGCTGACGACGCAGGGCGGCGCCTCGGCGAACACGGAGAGCCCGGCCGGGCAGCGCACCGACGGGCCCGTCACGAGCGGGACGGCCACCCCCGCGGCTCCCCCGGCGCCGAAGGCCCCGGCCGCGCCGGCGAAGCCCGCGCCCGCGAAGCCCTCCCCCACGACGGCCGCGCCGAAGCCGACGCCCACGCCCAAGCCCGTAGCGCCGAAGACCGCCGCGCCGAAGACCAGCGCGCCCAAGGCTCCGGCCGCCGCGCCGGCCCGGACGCCCGCGGCCCCGAAGCCGGTGGCCCCGGCACTGAAGCCCGCGCCCAAGCCGGCGCCCAAGCCGACCAAGACGTCCCAGCCGTCCCAGCCGTCCCAGCCCGCCCCGAAGCCGGTGGCCCCGGCGCCGACCGCGAGCACGCGCCCGCTCAGCGTGCGCGAGGCGGCCGCCGAGGCCGAGGTGGTCCGTCTGGTGAACGTCGAGCGCGCCAAGGTGGGCTGCTCCGCCGTCCGCTCGAACACGGACCTCGCCTCGCTGGCCGGCGCGCTCAGCGCCGACATGGCGGCCCGCAACTTCTTCGACCACACCGACCCCGACGGCGCCACCCCCTGGGCGCGCGCCGCGAAGGCCGGCGTCAAGGGCCTGGGTGCGGAGAACATCGCCCGCGGCCAGGTGGACGCCGCCGCGGTGATGGCGTCGTGGATGGCCAGCGACGGCCACCGCGCGAACATCCTGAACTGCACGTACACCTCGCTCGGCGTCGGCGTGCACTTCGGCTCCGGCGGCCCGTGGTGGACGCAGGACTTCGGCCTCTGAGCCGGGAGTCCCGCGCGTGACCGACGCGAGAACGTGTGAAGGGCTCCGTCACCTGCCCGGTGACGGAGCCCTTCGCGTACGCGCGCGTACGTCTGCCGACGGCTTCGGTCAGGCGGCCGTGGCCGCGGCCTTGCCGAGGGCGAAGGAGCGGGCGATGGTCGCGACGCGGCGGCCGAGGTGCTCGGCGGTGGCGAGGTCCGACTTGTGGACGGCCTCCGGTCCGGCGTCGACGGGGGTCTGGGCGCCGGCGCCCGCGAAGATGCCGAGGCGGTTGAGGTCGTTCTCGGAGGCGTCGGTGGCGTTCCAGCCGGGCTTGAGGCCCAGGTTGACCCAGGTCATGCCGTGCTGGCCGGCCAGGGTCTGGAAGAACTGCAGGGTGTGCGGCTTGTCGCCGCTCTTCGAGCCGGAGTTGGTGAAGCCGGCGGCGAGCTTGTCCAGCCAGGCGTCGGTGGCCCAGCGCTTCGAGGTGGCCTCGGCGAACTGGTGGAAGGCGCCGGAGGCGGTGCCCATGTAGGTCGGGGAGCCGAAGACGATCGCGTCGGAGGCGTCGAGCAGCTCCCACTCGGCGTCGGTGATCTCGTCGACCTTGATCAGGTGGACGGTGGCGCCGGTGTCCGCGGCGCCGGCCCGGACGGCCTCGGCCAGGACGGCGGTGTGGCCGTAGCCGGAGTGGTAGGCGATGGAGACGACGACAGACGTGGGCACGGGTACTCCCTGGAAGAAGGCGTGGGGGACGAACACCAAGGAGTAGAACACTAACTTTCAGAAAGCACAAACTTTTGGTTAGCGCTTTCGGGGCCGGAAGCGCTGTGCTGGAGTACGGTGGGGACATGACCGACGCCGACGACCTCGCCTTCGACGTGTTCGCGCGCGCGTGCCCGTCGCGCGGCACGCTGGAGCACGTGACGGGCCGCTGGGGCAGCCTCACCCTGGGCGCGCTGTACGACGGCACGTTCCGCTTCAACGAGCTGCGGCGGCGGGTCGACGGGGTGAGCGAGAAGATGCTGTCGCAGACGCTGCACGCCCTGGAGCGGGACGGACTCGTCCACCGCGAGGCGCAGCTCACCAATCCGCCGCGGGTCGACTACCGGCTGACGCCGCTGGGCCGGGAGGTCGCCGGGCGGCTGATCGGTCTGATCGAGCTGGTCGAGGGCCGGATGCCCGAGGTACTCGAAGCCCGGGACGCCTACGACACCCGGCGCGCCGAAACCGACGCCCAGGCCTGAGCCCCGAAGGTCTCGAAGGCCCCTGCCGCCCACGACACCGCGGGCGCCCCGGTCACGCGCCGGCGCGCGGCGGGCGCTGGCAGCGCGGGCAGAAGTAGCTGGACCGGTTCATCCACGGGCGGCGGCGCATCGGCGTACCGCAGCGGTGGCACGGCTCGCCCTCCCGCCCGTAGGCGTCGAGCGAGCGGTCGAAGTAGCCGGACTCCCCGTTCACGTTGACGTACAGCGCGTCGAAACTGGTGCCGCCGGCCGCGAGCGCCGCGTTCATCACGTCCCGGACGTGCCCGAGCAGCTCCGCCGAGCGCGGCCGGGTCATGGTCGCGGTCGGCCGGTCGTAGTGCAGCCTGCTGCGCCACAGCGCCTCGTCGGCGTAGATGTTGCCGACTCCGCTGATCAGCGACTGGTCGAGCAGCGCCCGCTTGACCGTCGTACGGCGCAGCCGCAGCGCGCGCTGGAAGGCCTCGTCGTCGAACTCCGGGTCGAGCGGATCGCGGGCGATGTGCGCGATGACGTCGGGCAGGCCGTCCGTGCTGTCCGGGGCGGTGTCGTGCAGCGACAGGCCGCCGAAGGTGCGCTGATCGACGAAGCGCAGCTCGGTGCCGGCCGCGTCGTCGAACCGTACGCGTATCCGCAGGTGCTTCTCGTCCGCCGTGTCCTCGGGCTGGACCAGGAGCTGACCGCTCATGCCCAGGTGTCCGAGCACCGACGCGTCGCCCTCGGCGAGCGGCAGCCACAGATACTTGCCGCGCCGCCGCGCCACCCCGAAGCGCTGTCCCGCGAGCCGCGCCGCGAAGTCGGCCCCGCCCGCCACATGACGCCGTACGGCCCGCGGGTGCAGGACCTCGACCTCGGCGACCGTGCGCCCGGCGACCCAGCGCTCAAGACCGCGCCGGACGACCTCGACCTCGGGCAACTCGGGCAACGGGACTCCTCGGAACTCGCCTCGCGTGCGTCACACGGGCCACTCGCGTCGCCCGCGTCACGCGTCTCACGTACTCCTGGCAGCCTACCGCCGCTCTCCGACAGCCCGGCCCGGCGCACGAACCACGGCCCCGGCCGCCGACGGCAGCACGATGCCCCCGTCCCGGCCGGAGCCGGAAGCGGGGGCATCGCCTCGTGCGAGGAAGGAAGGAAACGAAAGATCAGGCCGAGGCCCGGCCCTTCGGGGAAGAGGTGTCGGCGGCCTCTCCCGCATCGCCCGTGTTCGTGCTCGTCGCGGTGCCCTCGGCCACGGCCTTGGCCGCCGCCTCACGCTCGTCCGCGGCCGCGCGAATCGCGCGCCAGGCGGACTCCGCCGCCTGCTGCTCCGCTTCCTTCTTGCTGCGGCCGGTGCCGGTGCCGTACGAGACACCACCGACGCGGGCGGCAGCCGTGAAGATCTTCTCGTGGTCCGGACCCTCTTCACTGACGAGGTACTCCGGAACCCCCAGCCCCTCGGACGCGGTCAGCTCCTGGAGACTGGTCTTCCAGTCCAGGCCGGCACCGAGGTTCGAGGACTTCTCGATCAGCGGGTCGAAGAGCCGGTGCACCAGCTCGGACGCCGCGTCGAGACCCTGGTCGAGATAGACCGCGCCGATCACCGCTTCAAGGGTGTCGGCCAGAATGGAGGCCTTGTCCCGGCCGCCCGTGCCCTCTTCACCCCGGCCGAGCCGGATGAAGGAGCCAAGGTCGAGGCCGCGGCTCACCTCCGCCAGCGCCCGCGAGTTGACCACCGCGGCCCGGAGTTTGGCCAGCTGGCCTTCCGGGAGATCGGGATGGCCGCGGTACAGCGTGTCCGTGACCACCAGGCCGAGCACGGAGTCCCCGAGGAACTCCAGTCGCTCGTTGGTGGGCAGACCGCCGTTCTCGTAGGCGTACGAACGGTGGGTGAGCGCACGCACCAGAAGGGCGGACTCGAGCTGATACCCGAGCCGCCCTTCCAGAAGCGTGTGGGACGAGGCTGAGTTGACGTGGTCAGACATCGTGCCTCTCACCAGCCTCTCAGACCGAGAGGACCTGGCGCTTGTTGTAGGTGCCGCAGCTCGGGCACGCGATGTGCTGCTGCTTCGGCTCCTGGCAACGCTCGCACGAAACCAGGGGGGTGACCGCAGCCTTCCACTGCGACCGGCGGTGGCGCGTGTTGCTGCGCGACATCTTCCGCTTCGGAACAGCCACGGCTACTTCTCCTGCTTCTCGTCGACACCGGATGCGGCGTCGCTCATGTTGTCCTTCTCATCGGTTCCCAGCGAACCGGCGAGTCCCTGCAGCGCCGCCCAACGGATGTCGGCGACGTCATGGTGGTGGTCCGGGTTCTCGTTCAGGTTGGCTCCACAGTCGGAGCACAGACCCGCACAGTCCTCCCGGCACACCGGCTGCATCGGCAGTGCGAGCACCACCGCATCACGCAGCACCGGCTCGAGGTCGAACAAGCCGTCCTCGAGGGGGGTCATGTCCTCGCCTTCCTCGTCTTCGTCGTCCGCGGCCGCCTTGGAGCGGCCCCGGTCGTCGGAGTCGGGGTACGAGAACATTTCCTGGAAGTCCGCGTCGAGGTCGAACTCGACGGGCTCCAGACACCTTACGCACTCCCCCTCGGCGGTCGCACGGGCGGTGCCTGTGACAAGCACCCCGTCCATGACCGACTCGAGACGGAGCTCGATCTCCACCGGCGTACCCTCGGGCACTCCGATGACTCCCTCGATCCCCAGGTCCCTGGGGGCGTCGACCGTGCGGGAAAGCCGCTGCAGGGCACCAGGACGCCGTCCCAGCTCGTGCGTATCGAACACGAGGGGATTGCGGTGGTCGAGGCGCGTGCTCAGGGCTCTTCCTGCTTTCGGATCGTTCACGACGACGTGAGGGGACTGCCAGACGTGGGCAGCACGGATCGCGGAATACGCGCGACCGAACAGCCAGAATACTGGACGCTTCGCTCAGAGCCCAATCCGGGTGTGGTCCCGAAGCCTGTCCGGACCCGGAGCGGGTCGGCTCCGGGCCCGGACCGGACCCGCCCCGGGTCAGCGTCCCTGGTCGTGGCCCTGCTCGTAGCGGCGCAGCTGCTCCAGGTCGATCATGCTCGTGTCGAAGAAGCTGGTCTCGTCGAGCGAGCCTGTCCCCGGCTGCCCCTGGCCCGGGACCTGCCCGCCGTGGACCTGGCCGGTCTGCGGGCCGGCGGCCTGTTGCTGGTAGCCGTACGGATCGGCCGTCTGCTGGTACGCGTACGGGTCGCCCTGCTGCGGCTGGTACCCGTACGGGTCCTGCGTGGGCTGCTGCGGATAGCCGTACGGGTCCTGGGCGGGCTGCTGCGGGTACCCGTACGGGTCGGCCGGGGCCGGCGCGGCCGGCTGCGGGGCGGTCTGCCGCGCCGGGATCTGCACGGGCTCGGGGGTCGCCAGCTCCGCGAGGCCGGCCAGGTAGTCGGCGTCGCTGGTGTGCAGCGGGTTGCCGGCCGCGTCCTGGGCGGCCATGTGCTCGCCGAGGTCGTCGCTGGCGATCCGGCCCAGGAGCTTCTGGCGGCCCCGGCCGACGGCCTCCAGGGTCGTGGAGAGCACGGCCTCGAAGGCGCCCAGCTTGGTGTCCACGTAGCCGTCGGCGCGCTGGATCAGGGTCTGCGGGTCGGAGCTGTACTCGGGGGCGTCCGTGTCGGGGTAGCCGTCCGCGTCGAGCCCGGGGCCGCGGCCGAGGAGCTTCTCGCGGCCGCGGTCGACGGCGGCGATGGTCTTGTTGAGGACGACCTCGAAGTTGGCCAGCTTGGAGTCGACGTAGTCGTCGGCCTCCGCGCGGACCTCCTCGGCCTCCCGGCGGGCGTCGCCGAGGATGCGGTCGGCCTCGTCCTGGGACTGCCGGGCGACCTGGGAGTCGGAGACGATCGAGCCGCGCTCGGCGTGGGCGGCCTCGATGATCCGCTCGGCCTCACGACGGGCGTCCTCGACCATCCGCTCGCGCCCGCCGATCAGCTCCTGCGCCTGGGCGAGGGAGCCGGGCAGGGCCTCGCGGACCTCTTCGAGCAGCGCCAGCAGGTCGGCCCGGTTGACCACGCACGATGCCGACATCGGCATGGAGCGGGCGTTTCGGACCGTCGCGACGATGTCGTCGAGCTTCTTCTGCACGTCCACCGGGGCTCGCCACTCTCTACAGCTGATTGGAGACGGACGGTCCGACTGTAAGCCCAGTCGGACCGTGCCCGGCACCGGGTGCCGGGGCGTCAGCCGCGGTGGCCTCGGGTCAGCGTTCGCGCAGTCGTTCGCCGAGCCGGCCGAGCACCTGCGGGGGCACCAGGTGGGAGACGTCGCCGCCCCATGCCGCGACTTCCTTGACCAGAGAGGACGACAGGAAGCTGTAGGTGGGGTTGGTGGGCACGAACAGCGTCTCGACGCCGGAGAGCCCGTTGTTCATCTGGGCCATCTGCAGCTCGTAGTCGAAGTCGCTGACGGCCCGCAGCCCCTTGACGATGGCGGGAATGTCGCGCTGCTTGCAGAAGTCCACGAGCAGGCCGTGGAAGGACTCCACCACGACGTTGCCGAGGTCGGCGGTGACCTCGCGGATCAGCTCGATCCGCTCGTCGACCGTGAACAGGCCCTTCTTCGACTGGTTGATCATCACCGCGACGTGCACCACGTCGTACAGCTTGGAGGCGCGGGCGATGATGTCGAGGTGTCCGTTGGTGATGGGGTCGAACGACCCGGGACATACGGCGCGGCGCAACGTGGATTCCTCGCTCTTCAATCCGGTCATCGTGCGGCTTCGCACGGGGAGGCGGCGCGACCGTACCAAAACGTTCCCTCGCCGTAACGACGGGCCCGCAGAGGCTCGAAACCGTCCGGCCAGCCGAATTCCCCGCCCCGGGTGCTGCGCTCCACGGTGACGAGCGCGTCCTCGGCGATCCAGCCCCCCGAGCGGAGTGTGAGCAGGATCTCGCGCAGCGCGTCGTCCGTGACGGCGTACGGCGGGTCGAGGAAGACCAGGTCGTACGGCTCGGCCGGGGCCGGTCCGGCGACGATCTGCTCGGCCTTGCCGGTGCGCAGTTCGGCGCCGGGCAGGCCGAGGGAGCGGATGTTGTCCCGTACGGTCCGGGCGGCCCGCGGGTCCGCCTCGACGAGCAGCGCGTGGGAGGCGCCGCGGGACAGCGCCTCCAGGCCGACGGCGCCGGAGCCCGCGTACAGGTCGGCGACGCGGGCGCCGTCGACGCCGTGGAACGACTCCCAGGTGGAGAACAGGCCCTCACGCGCGCGGTCGGAGGTGGGCCGGGTGCCGGTGCCGGGCGGCACGGCGAGCCGTCGTCCGCCGGCGGTGCCGGCGATCACGCGGGTCATCTGGGGTCCTCGTTCTTCATGATTCATAACCTATTGCGTTCGCCATAGGTTATGACTTCCCGCGACGGCTGAGAGGCGCGCGTACACCGGTCAGCCCTTCTCCAGGTACTCCTCCCGGTCCTTGTCGACGAGCGCGTCGAGCGCGGTGCGCAGCTCGGGGTGTCCGGTGAGCGCGGGGTCGGCGAGGACGAGGGCGGTGGCCTCCTCGCGGGCGGCGGTGATGACCTCCTCGTCGTCGATGACGGCGAGCATCCGCAGCGAGGAGCGGGCGCCGGACTGGGCCTGGCCGAGGACGTCGCCCTCGCGGCGCTGTTCGAGGTCGATACGGGAGAGCTCGAAGCCGTCGAGGGTGGAGGCGACGGCGCCGAGGCGCTGCCGGGCGGGGCTCGCCTCGGGCATCTCGGTGACGAGCAGGCACAGGCCGGGGGCCGAGCCTCGGCCGACGCGGCCGCGGAGCTGGTGGAGCTGGGAGACGCCGAAGCGGTCCGCGTCCATGATCACCATGGCGGTGGCGTTGGGGACGTTGACGCCGACCTCGATGACGGTGGTGGCGACCAGGACGTCGACGTCGCCGGCGGCGAAGCGGCGCATGACGGCGTCCTTGTCGTCGGGGTGCATCCGGCCGTGCAGGACCTCGACGCGGAGTCCGGCGAGCGGGCCGGCGCGCAGCCGGTCGGCGACCTCGAGGACGGCGAGCGGCGGGCGCTTCTCGGCCTCGTCCTCGGGGCTCGCCTTCTTCTTGGCGCCGCCTCCCTTGCCGGCCTTCTCGCCCTTCTGGTCCTCCTCGTCGCCGATCCGGGGGCACACCACGTACGCCTGGTGTCCGGCCTGGACCTCCTCGCGGACTCGTTCCCAGGCGCGATCGAGGAAGTGCGGCTTGTCGGCCGCGGGGACGACATGGCTGGCGATGGGCGAGCGGCCGGCGGGCAGCTGGTCGAGGACGGAGGTCTCCAGGTCGCCGAAGACGGTCATGGCGACGGTCCGCGGGATGGGGGTGGCGGTCATGACGAGCAGGTGCGGGGGCTGCTTGCCCTTGCCCCGGAGCGCGTCGCGCTGTTCGACGCCGAAGCGGTGCTGTTCGTCGACGACGACCAGGCCGAGGTCGTGGAACTGCACCTTGTCCTCGATCAGGGCGTGGGTGCCGATGACGAGGCCGGCCTCGCCGGTGACCAGGTCGAGCAGGGCGTGGCGGCGGGCGGCGGCGCCCATGGAGCCGGTGAGGAGCACGACCTTGGTGGCGTGTTCGGCGCCGCCGAGCATGCCTCCTTGGGCGAGTTCGCCCATCATCTCGGTGATCGAGCGGTGGTGCTGCTGGGCGAGGACCTCGGTGGGGGCGAGCATCGCGGCCTGTCCCCCGGCGTCCACGACGGCGAGCATGGCGCGCAGCGCGACGAGGGTCTTTCCGGAGCCGACCTCGCCCTGGAGGAGGCGGTGCATGGGGTGTTCGGTGGCGAGGTCGTCGAAGATCTCGGCCGACACCTTGCGCTGGCCCTCGGTGAGGGTGAACGGCAGTTTCGCGTCGAAGGCGGTGAGCAGGCCGTCGGGGGCGGGGCGGCGGGCGACGGCCGGGAGCTGGGTGTCGGCGTGCCGGCGGCGGGCGAGGGCGACCTGGAGGACGAACGCCTCGTCCCACTTGAGCCGGTCGCGGGCATCGGCGATGTCGGCCTTGGTGCGCGGGCGGTGGATCTTGACGAGGGCGTCGGGCAGGTCGGTGAGCCCGCGGCCCTCGCGCAGGGCGGGCGGCAGCGGGTCGGTGAGCCCGGCCCACTCGGTGGCCGCCATGGAGTCGAGGGCGATGGCGACGGACTGCTCGATGGTCCAGGACTCCAGCTGCTTGCAGGCCGGGTAGAGCGGCAGCAGTTCGCTCGCGAAGGCCCGTACGGCGTCGGTGCCGCTGTCGGCGTCGAGGAGCTTGTACTCGGGGTGGGCGAGCTGGAGGCGGCGGTTGAAGACGCCGACCTTGCCGGCGAACATGGCGCGCCGGCCGGGCAGGAGTTCCTTCTGGTGGAAGTGGACGGTGCGGCCGAAGAACACGAGCTGCATCCGGCCGCTGCCGTCGGTGACGGTGACTTCCAGGCGCTGGCCGGTGCCGCGCCCGCCCCGGTTGAAGGTGTGCACGCGCGCGTCGGCGACCTGGGCGACGACGGTGACGTGTTCGTCGAGCGGCAGGTCGGCGAGCGTGGTCAGCTCGCCGCGCTCCGCGTACCGCCGTGGGTAGTGGTGCAGCAGGTCGCCGACCGTGTGCAGATCCATGTGCTCGGCCATCACCTTGGCGGTGGCGGCGCCGAGCAGCTTCTTCAGGGGTTCGTCGAGGGCGGGCACGTACTCCATTGCACACCACGCGGCTGACAGTCGTCATGGACCGCCATGGGTCCGGGGGCGGCTATTCCACTCCGATGAGCAGCGGCGGCGCGCCCTCGCCCGCCGGGTAGACGACGGTGTCGACGGCCAAGTAGGCGGCGCGGACGTGCTGTTCGAGGGTGGGGGTGAGGGTCTCGGGGGTGTCGGCGGCGACGACCAGGGTGACGAGTTCGCCGCCGGCCGAGAGCATGCGGTCGAGGACGGTGCGGGCGGTGTCGGTGAGGTCGTGGCCGATGACGGCGACGTCGCCCTCGATGAGGCCGAGGACGTCGCCGGCCTGGCAGACGCCGGCGGAGGTGAAGGACTGCCGTTCGGCGACGGCGAGTTCGGCGTAGCGGGTGGCGCCGGCGGCGGCGGTCATGGCGACGACGTCCTCGTCGAAGTCGCGGTCCGGTTCGTGGACGGCGAGGGCGGCGATGCCCTGGACGGCGGCGCGGGTGGGGATGAGGGCGACCCGGATGCCTTCCGCGCGGGCCGCGCCGGCGGCGGCCGCGGCGGCGGCGCGCAGTTCGGTGTCGTTGGGCAGCAGGACGACCTCGTGGGCGTGCGTCCGGCGGATGGCCTCGGCCAGTTCGTCGCCGGTGGGCGGCTCGCCGGGGCGGGCGAGCAGGGTCGTCGCGCCGGCCTCGGCGCACAGTCCGGCGAGGCCCTCGCCGGGGACGACGGCGACGACGGCGCGGCCGGCGGGCGGGGCGGGCTCGGCCGGGGCGGCCTGGGTGTCGAAGTGGGTGACGCGGATGCGGTGCGGGCGTCCCGCCTCCACACCGGCTTCGACGGCCGCGCCGGCGTCGTCGACGTGGACGTGCACGTTCCACAGCCCGTCGCCGCCGACGACGACCAGGGACTCCCCCAGCTCGTCGAGCCGGGCCCGGAGCCGGTCCACGGCGCGGTCGTCGGCGTCCAGCAGGTAGACGACCTCGTACGCGGGGCCGTCGCCCGCCACGCAGCCGTCGGCGGGCAGGACGGGCGGGTGGGCGGGGGCGGCGGGGCGGCTGGGGGCCTGGCCGGTGAGGGTCTCGACGAGCGCGCCGAGGACCGTCACCAGACCGCGTCCGCCGGCGTCCACGACCCCGGCGCGGCGCAGTGCGGCCAGTTGTCCGGGGGTGGCGTCCAGGGCCGTCCGTGCCCCGGCGTACGCGCGTGTGGCCACCTCCGTGAGGTGTCCTCCCCCGTCGCAGGCGTCGGCGGCGGCGCGGGCGACGGTGAGGACGGTGCCCTCGACGGGGTGGGCGACGGCCGCGTGGGCGGCGTCGGCGGCGTCGGCCAGGGCGCGGGCCAGGTGGTCGCCGTCGCCGGTCCCGTCGGCGAGGACGGCGGCCATGCCGCGCAGTAGCTGGGCGAGGATGGTGCCGGAGTTGCCGCGGGCGCCGATCAGCGCGCCGTGCGCCATGGCGCGTATGACCTCGGCCACACCGGCTCCGGCGGGGACGGCGTCCACGGCGCGGGCGGCGCACTCGACCGTCAGGTACAGGTTGGTGCCGGTGTCCCCGTCCGCGACGGGGTAGACGTTGATGGCGTCGATGTCCGCGCGTTCCCGGCCGAGCGCCGCCAGCGCCCCCGCACACCAGGATCGGACCGCTTCGGCGTCGAGGGTCTGCGGGACTCCGGGCAACGCGTGGTCCTCCTGTGCTCTGCGGTGGGGGTTCACCGCAGGGTAGTCCGGCGCTCACGCGGGGCCGGGGGCGGGGGCTGCGCCGGACATGGTAGTTTCGTTCCACGGAAGCAGTCGTTGTATGCTGCTTCGGTTGCCCGGCATCGTCCGGGCCATTCCCCGGCAAACCACTTCAGATCACTGATCCGATTCCGGTGCGCCGGTTTCACTGTAAATCTGAAGTCTTTGGAGTGACCCGTGGCTGCCAACTGCGACGTCTGCGGCAAGGGGCCGGGCTTCGGCAACAACATTTCGCACTCGCACCGCCGTACGTCTCGTCGCTGGAACCCGAACATCCAGCGTGTGCGTGCCGTGGTCGGTCGGACGCCGAAGCGGCTCAACGTCTGCACCTCGTGCATCAAGGCCGGCAAGGTCTCGCGCTAACCGCGACGTTCGTGTCGTAGCGCAGCCCCTGCGGTTGCCTTGAGAGGCCGGTTCACCTTGGTGAACCGGCCTTTTGCCTTGCCCGGACACGGTCGCGGAGCGTGTTCCCCGCCTTACGCGCGCGTACGCCAGCCGTGGTCGACCGGGCCGATGCCCGCGCCCAGCGCGAATCCGGCGGCGATGGCCCCCGTCACATACGCCTTCGCCGCCCGCGCCGCGTCCGGCACCGTGAGCCCTTGGGCGAGGCCGCAGGCCAGGGCCGAGGCGAGCGTGCAGCCGGTGCCGTGAGTGTGCCGGTTTCCGTACCGCGGGGCGCGCAGCCAGTGTTCCTCGGTGCCGTCGGTGAGCAAATCGGCGGCCCGGCCGCCGTGGGCGGCGAGATGGCCGCCCTTGACCAGGGCCCAGCGGGGTCCGTACGCGAGGATCGCGCCGGCCGCCCGCCGCATCCCGTCCTCGTTCTCGACGGTCAGGCCCGTGAGCTGCGCCACCTCGTCCAGGTTGGGGGTGACGACGGTGGCGGCGGGCAACAGGCGGGTACGGACGGCGTCCAGGGCGGTCGCGGCGAGCAGCGCGTCGCCGTGTTTGGAGACGCCGACCGGGTCGACGACCGCCGGGGCGGCGGTCGTGGCCAGCAGTTCGGCGACGGTCTCGACCAGCGTCGCGCTCGCCAGCATCCCGGTCTTGACCGCCTGGACGCCGATGTCGTCGACGACGGCCCGGTACTGGGCCCGCACCGCCGCCTCGGGCAGTTCCCAGGCGCCGTGGACGCCGGTGGAGTTCTGCGCGGTGACGGCGGTCACGACGCTCATGCCGTGGACGCCGAGGGCGAGCATGGTCTTGAGGTCGGCCTGGATGCCGGCGCCGCCGCCGGAGTCGGATCCGGCGACGGTGAGCACCCGCGGCGGGGCCGGGGCGGCGGGACCGGATGTCGCGGCGGGGCCGGAGGTCACTCCGTACCGCCGAAGTGGTCCCAGCCGCCCGTGCTGTGCCAGGGCGCGCCGTCCACGGTGACGTGCGGCAGCGGGGAGGGGCCGAGGACCGAGCCGATGACCTTCCAGCGGGCGGGCAGCTTCACCTCGGGCGGGAAGGTCGCCACGATCGCGTGGTCCTCTCCCCCGGTGAGCACCCACTGGAGCGGGTCGACGCCGACGGCCTGGCCGATGTCGTGCATCTGGCTGGGGATGTCGATGAGGCCGGAGCGCAGGTCGATGCGGACCTTGCTGGCCTCGGCGATGTGCCCGAGGTCGGCGATCAGCCCGTCGCTGACGTCGCACATGGCGGTGGCGCCGAGTCCGGCGGCCGCGGGGCCCGCGTGGTACGGGGGTTCGGGGCGGCGGTGGGCCTCGACGAAGGCGCGCGGGGAGCGGAAACCGCGGGAGAGGACCGCGTATCCGGCGGCGGACCAGCCGAGCCAGCCGGTGTAGGCGACGACGTCGCCGGCCCGGGCGCCGTCACGGGTGACGGGTTCGTGGTTGCGCAGGTCGCCGAGGGCGGTGATGGAGACGGTGATCGTGTCGCCGCGGACCACGTCGCCGCCGACCACGGCGGCGCCCGCGACCTGACATTCGTCGCGCAGTCCGTCCATGAGTTCGGCGGGCCAGGTGACGGGGAGTTCGGCGGGGACGACCAGGCCGAGCAGCAGCGCGGTGGGCACCGCGCCCATGGCGGCGATGTCGGCGAGGTTCTGCGCCGCGGCCTTGCGGCCCACGTCGTACGCCGTCGACCAGTCGCGGCGGAAGTGGCGTCCTTCGAGCAGGATGTCCGTGCTGGCGACCACTCTCCGGTCGGGGGCGGAGACCACGGCGGCGTCGTCGCCGGGTCCGATCCGCACCGCGGGGGTGGTGGTGAGCCGGGAGGTGAGTTCCCTGATGAGCCCGAACTCGCCCAGCTCTCCGACTGTGCCCTTCACCGCGATTCACCTCGTGTCGTCGTGCCGGCCGCCGCCGCGCCGTGCCGCTTCTCGCCGTGCGGGTCGCGGGCCGTCACCGTGTTGGATACCTTCAAGTAGACCGTCAACTTGTCATGTGTGTACGCCACACCCGGGGCGCCTCCGGACCCGGAGGTCTCCCCTCGTTCCGCGACGACGCGGTACCGTGGCGTCTCTTTCTCCCACAAGATCCTCAAGGCCGCCGTGGAGGTTCCGTGGTACAGGCGTACATCCTTATTCAGACCGAAGTGGGCAAGGCCCAGTCCGTCGCCGAGGTCATCGGCAAGATGTCGGGGGTGATCCAGGCAGAGGACGTGACCGGACCGTACGACGTGATCGTCCGCGCACAGGCCGACACCGTCGACGAGCTGGGCCGCATGGTGGTCGCCAAGGTCCAGCAAGTGGAAGGCATCACGCGCACCCTCACCTGCCCGGTCGTGCATATCTAGCCCCCGTCTACCCTTGGCCGGTGATGTCTTCTCACCGGCCTTTCGGCCTGCCCGTCCGCGCCGCCGCTTCCGTGGCGGGCGCCGTCCTGCTGCTCACGGTCGCGGGCTGTTCCGCGTCGGACTCGGGTTCGGTCGCGGTTCCCGCTCCGCCGCCGGCCGAGGCGGCCGTCTGCCGCGCCCTGGCGAAGGAGCTGCCCGACACCGTGGCGGGGCTGGGCCGGACCGGGACCGAACCCGAGTCCGAGCTGACCGCCGCGTGGGGGGACGGGGCGATCGTACTGCGCTGCGGGGTCGTCCGGCCCGAAAAGATGAGCGATCCGCAGGCGCGGGCCGTCGAGGCGGACGGCGTGAACTGGATGTACGAGCCGCGCGAGGGGGACGGTCCCCGGTTCACCACCACGTACCGCAAGGCGTACGTGGAGGTGTCGCTGGACGAGCGGTACGCGCACGACGTGGGTCCGCTCGTGGATCTCGCCGCCCCGGTGAAGAAGGCCGTGCCGTCCAGTCTGTGAGACAGACCGGACGGCCGCGAGCCGTCGGAACGCTTCCGGCGTTCTAGCGCAGGCCGGTGGAACGGTTCAGCGCGGCCTGGACGAGGCGGCTGACGAGCTCCGGGTAGCTGACGCCGCTCTCCTGCCACATGCGCGGGTACATGGAGATGGGCGTGAAGCCGGGCATGGTGTTGATCTCGTTGATGACGAAGTCGCCTTCCTCCGTGAGGAAGAAGTCGGCGCGCACCAGGCCCTCGCAGGACACGGCCTCGTAGGCCTCGACGGCGAGCCGCTGGACCTCGGCGATGGCCTTGTCGCCGATCGGCGCGGGCACGATGCCGGAGGCCGAGTCGATGTACTTGGCCTCGAAGTCGTAGAAGTCGTGGTCGGTGACCGGCGGGATCTCGGCGGGCAGGCTCGCGCGCGGGCCGTCCTCGAACTCCAGGACGCCGCACTCGATCTCGCGGCCGCGCACCAGCGCCTCGACGATGATCTTCGGGTCGTGCCGGCGGGCCTCCTCGACGGCCTCGTCGAGGCCGGAGAGGTCGTCGACCTTGGTGATGCCGACGGACGAACCGCCGCGGGCCGGCTTCACGAAAAGCGGCCAGCCGTGGTCGGCGGCGAACTCCACGATCTTCTTGCGGGCGGCGTTCGGGTTCTGGTCCCACTCGCGCGGGCGGACCGTGACGTACGGGCCGACGCGCAGGCCGAAGGAGGTGAAGACGCGCTTCATGTACTCCTTGTCCTGGCCGACGGCGGAGGCGAGGACGCCCGCGCCGACGTAGGGGATGCCGGAGAGCTCCAGGAGGCCCTGGAGGGTGCCGTCCTCGCCGTACGGGCCGTGCAGCACGGGGAAGACGACGTCGACCTCGCCGAGGACCTGCGGCAGGCTGCCGGGCTCGTGCAGGACGACCTCGCGGCTGGCCGGGTCGACGGGCAGGACCACGCCGCCGGTCCCGGACTCGGCGAGGGCGTCGACGTCCGGCAGGGTGCGGCCGTCGATGGCCATCCGCTCGGGAGCGTCGGCGGTCAGCGCCCAGCGCCCCTCCTGCGTGATGCCGATGGGCAGCACGTCGTAGACGTCCCGGTCGATGGCGCGCAGGACGGCGCCGGCGGTGAGGACGGAGATGGCGTGCTCGGAGCTGCGTCCGCCGAAGACGACGGCGACGCGCGGCTTGCGGGGGCTCTGGGTGTTCTCGCTCATATCGCGTCGAGCGTACCTTGCGGTGTCCGAACTCCTGAGCGCCCCGCTGGCCGTCGCGCTCGTACGGCGCAGTGGGCCGGACCTGGTGGGACGTGGCACGCCGGAGCCGTTCCGGTGCCGCCGATTCGATTCGGCGGCACCGGAACGGCTCCGCGGCTTCGTGTCAGCGGCGTTCCGGCTTGGCGCTGCGCGACATCAGTTCCTGAAGCGCCACGACCGGCGGCTTGCCCTCGTGCACGATCGACACGACCGTCTCGGTGATGGGCATGTCGACGCCGTGCCGGCGGCCCAGATCGAGCACGGATTCGCAGGACTTGACGCCCTCCGCGGTCTGCTTGGTGGCCGCGATGGTCTCCTGGAGGGTCATCCCGCGGCCGAGGTTGGTGCCGAAGGTGTGGTTCCGGGAGAGCGGCGAGGAGCAGGTGGCCACCAGGTCGCCGAGGCCCGCGAGTCCGGAGAAGGTCAGCGGGTCGGCGCCCATGGCGAGGCCGAGGCGGGTGGTCTCGGCGAGGCCGCGGGTGATGAGCGTGGCCTTGGAGTTGTCGCCGAGGCCCATGCCGTCGGCGATGCCGACGGCGAGCCCGATGACGTTCTTGACGGCGCCGCCGAGTTCGCAGCCGACGACGTCGGTGTTGGTGTACGGGCGGAAGTACGGGGTCATGCAGGCGGCCTGGAGGCGCCGGGCGACGTCCTCGTCGGCGCAGGCGGCGACGGCGGCGGCGGGCTGCCGGGCGGCGACCTCCAGGGCCAGGTTGGGGCCGGTGAGGACGGCGACGCGCTCCTCCGGGACGCCGGCGACCTCGCGGATGACCTCGCTCATCCGCTTGGCGGTGCCGAGTTCGATGCCCTTCATCAGGGAGACGAGGACGGTGCCGGGGGCGAGCAGCGGGGTCCAGGCGGCGAGGTTCTCGCGCAGCGTCTGGGAGGGCACGACGAGGACGGTGAAGTCGGCGTCGCGGGCGGCCTCGGCCGGGTCGGCGGTGGCCGTGATGCCCTTGGGGAGTTCGATCCCGGGCAGGTAGTCGGGGTTGGTCCCGGTGGTGTTGATGGTCTCGGCGAGGGCGGGACGGCGGCCCCAGAGGCTCACCTCGCAGCCCGCGTCGGCGAGCACCATCGCGAAGGCGGTACCCCAGGATCCGTTGCCGAAGACGGCTGCCTTGGTCACTTCTTGCCTTCCTCTGCGGCCTTGCGGCGCTGTTCCTGCCGCGCCTTGCGGTGGTCGTACACCTCGGCGGGGGCCTTCTCGCCGCGGACCTCCTCGAGGATCCGGGTGATGGCCGCCATGATCTCCTCGGTGACCTGGCGGAGCACCTCGGGCGTCGGTTCGAGGTCGTGGAAGCGGGACAGGTCGACCGGCGGACCGGCCTGCACGATCAGGGTCTTGCGGGGCCACAGCCGGAGCTTGTTCTCCTTGGCGTACGGCGGCATCGCGAGGTTGGCGCCCCACTGGGCGACCGGGATGACGGGCGCCTTGGTGAGCAGCGCGACCCGGGCGGCGCCGGTCTTGCCGGCCATCGGCCACATCTCGGGGTCGCGGGTCAGGGTGCCCTCGGGGTAGAACGCGACGCACTCGCCGCGTTCGATGGCGTCGACGGCGGAACGGAACGCGTCCAGGGCGTCGGTGGTCTCGCGGTAGACCGGGATCTGGCCGGTGCCGCGCAGGATCGCGCCGACGAACGAGCCCTTGAAGAGGCCGGCCTTGGCCAGGAAACGGGGCACCCGGCCGGTGTTGTACTGGTAGTGCGCGTAGGACAGCGGATCCAGGTACGAGTTGTGGTTCACCGCGGTGATGAAGCCGCCGTCGGCCGGGATGTGTTCCATACCCCGCCAGTCCCGCTTGAAGAACACCACCAGCGGGGGTTTGGCGATGACCGCCGCCAGGCGGTACCAGAAGCCGATTCTGCGGCGGGACACTCGGACACCTTTCTCCGGACGGACGCGCGGGGGTCAGGGGCCTCCCCGCTGCTGGCCTAGGACACCGTACGCCCCGGGGCCTTGGCGTTTCGCGAGCGGGAAGAATACAGAATGGGTGGGATGAAGACCTACGCGGACGACCGGTCGGGTGGTCACTTCGGCGGTGCGGAGGAACGTTCCTGGTCCCTGGTCGTCCCGCTGAAGCCGCTGGCACGGGCCAAGAGCCGGCTGGCGGCGGCCGTGGGGGGCCCGCTGCGGGGGCGGTTGGCGCTGGCCTTCGCCGAGGACACGGTGGCGGCGGCGCTGGCCTGTGGCCGGGTACGGGATGTGGTGGTCGTCACGGACGATCCCGACGCGGCCGTGTCGCTCGCGGCGCTGGGCGCGCGGATCGTGCCCGATCCGCCGGGCGGCGGGCTCAACGACGCGCTGGCGCACGGCGCCCGTACGGTACGGGCCGGGCGGCCGGGGGCGCGGGTGGCGGCCCTGAACGCGGATCTCCCGGCGCTGCGGCCCGCCGAGCTGGCCAGGGTCCTGGCGGTCGCGGGGCAATTCCCGCGGGCATTTCTCGCGGACGCCGCCGAAATCGGCACGACTTTCCTCTCGGCGAGTCCGGGTACGGAATTGGAACCGGCTTTCGGGGGCGCTTCGCGGCGGCGCCATTTGTCGTCGGGGGCGGTGGAAATCCGGCTGGCGGGGGTGGATTCCGTACGCCGGGACGTGGACACCGGCCGGGACCTGGCGGCGGCCCTGGCACTGGGGGTGGGCCCGCGCACGGCGGCCCGGTGGGTGCGGGCGGCCGGATAGGCTGCCGGGCATGCAGGCGACCGCGTACACGTACGATCCCGAGACCCGCAGCGGCAGTGTGCTGCTCGACGACGGCACCCCGGTGGAGTTCGGGGCGGAGGCGTTCGAGGCGGGCGGCCTGCGGCTGCTGCGGCCCGGGCAGCGGGTGCGGATCGAGACGGCGGGCGAGGGCCCGTCGGCGCGGATCACGCTGGTGACGCTGCAGACGTTCTGATCCCGGGCTCCCGGGGGGCCTGGGACGCACCGCGGGCCGGGCTCCTGGTCAGGGAGCCCGGCCCGGCGTGTGAGCGCTCTCGCCGTCGCGGCTTACTTCTTCGCGGCGGCCTTCTTCGCGGTGGTCTTGCGCGCCGTCGTCTTCTTGGCGGGCGCCTTCTTCGCGGTGGCCTTCTTGGCCGGGGCCGTCTTCTTGGCGGCGGTGGCCTTCTTCGCGGCCGTGGTGGCCTTCTTGGCCGGGGTCGCCTTCTTGGCGGCCGTGGTGGCCTTCTTCGCCGCGGCGGTGGTCTTCTTGACCGCCGTGGTCTTCTTGGCGGCCGTGGTCTTCTTGACCGCGGTCGTCTTCTTGGCGGCCGTGGTCTTCTTCGCGGCGGCCTTCTTGGCGCTGGCCTTCTTCGCGGCGGCCTTCTTCACGGTGGCGGAGGCGCCACCGGTCAGGCTGCCCTTGGGGGCCTTCTTGACGGAGACCTCGCCGCCCTTGGGGAGCTTCTTCGAGCCGCTGACCAGGTCCTTGAAGCCCTGACCCGCGCGGAAGCGGGGCACGGAGGTCTTCTTGACCCGGACGCGCTCACCCGTCTGCGGGTTGCGGGCGTAGCGGGCGGGACGGTCGACCTTCTCGAACGACCCGAACCCGGTGACCGACACGCGGTCGCCGGAGACCACGGCGCGCACGATGGCGTCGAGCACGTGGTCGACGGCTTCGGCGGCCTGCTGGCGACCGCCCAACTTGTCGGCAATCGCTTCTACGAGCTGCGCCTTGTTCACGTCTTCCCCTTCGGAGACTCTGCCCGAACGAAAGTGTTCAAGCTTTTTCGCACGTTAGGCATGTATATACCGCAAATCAAACACGAAACGGTCTAATCACCCTAGTGCCGCAACGCGGAAGTTCCGTTGCGGAGTTCCGGGTGTCAGTCGCCTTCAGGGAATCGGCCCTCGTCGAGGTCCTTCATCAACCGGTCCAGACGCGTTGCCGCGTCCGCGAGATCGTGCTTCGCCGCGGCCGTGACGACCAGCAGCTTCCGGGACAGCGCCATCCTTACGCCCTCCGGGACTTGCAGTGCGCGCACTCTTGTGTGCGCTTCCTTCAATCGGGCGGCGACGGCCTCGTAGAGCTCGAGTTGGCTGTCGCGTTCCATGCACCGATTGTGCCATCTGGGGCGAGTTGTCGCCCGACTGGGGCTCAACAAGCGACTGCGCCCCCCACCGGGTGGTGGAGGGCGCAGTACCGGAAACGCGCTGCTCAGACCGTAATTGTACGGGGCTTGAAGGCCGGCCTGGAGGCCTCGTAGGCGGCGATGTCCGCTTCGTTCTGAAGGGTGAGGCTGATGTCGTCGAGGCCGTTCAGGAGCCGCCAGCGGGCGTTCTCGTCGAGCTCGAAGTCGGCGTCGATCCCGGCGGCGAGGACCTTGCGGGCCTGCAGGTCGACGGTGATCTCGGCGGCCGGGTCGGCCTCGGTCAGCTCCCACAGGGCGTCCACGACGGACTGCGGCAGGACCACGGTGAGCAGGCCGTTCTTCAGCGAGTTGCCGCGGAAGATGTCGGCGAACCGGGCGGAGATCACGGTCTTGAAGCCGTAGTTCTGCAGCGCCCAGACGGCGTGCTCACGGGAGGAGCCGGTGCCGAAGTCGGGTCCGGCCACCAGGACGGTGGCACCCTCCCGCTCGGGGCGGTTCAGGACGAACTCCGGGTCCTTGCGCCAGGCCTCGAAGAGGCCGTCCTCGAAGCCGTCGCGGGTGACCTTCTTGAGCCAGTGCGCGGGGATGATCTGGTCGGTGTCGACGTTGCCGCGGCGCAGCGGGACGGCGCGGCCGGTGTGCGTGGTGAAAGCTTCCATGACTCCTCAGACCCCCGCGGGAGTGACGACGTCGGACAGGTCGGCCGGGGAGGCCAGGTGACCGAGGACGGCGGTGGCGGCGGCGACCTGGGGGGAGACCAGGTGGGTGCGGCCGCCCTTGCCCTGCCGGCCCTCGAAGTTGCGGTTGGAGGTGGACGCGGAGCGCTCGCCGGGGGCCAGTTGGTCGGGGTTCATGCCCAGGCACATCGAGCAGCCCGCGTGCCGCCATTCGGCGCCGGCCTCCTTGAAGACCCGGTCCAGGCCCTCCTCGACGGCCTGCAGGGCGACCCGGACGGAGCCGGGGACCACCAGCATGCGGACGCCGTCGGCGACCTTGCGGCCCTTGAGGAGCTCGGCGGCGTTGCGCAGGTCCTCGATGCGGCCGTTGGTGCAGGAGCCTACGAAGACGGTGTCGACCTCGATGGCGCGCAGCGGCTGCCCGGCGGTCAACCCCATGTATTCCAGGGCCTTTTCGGCGGCGAGGCGCTCCGATGCGTCTTCGTACGAAGCCGGGTCGGGGACGTGCGCCGAAAGCGGGGCGCCCTGGCCGGGGTTGGTGCCCCAGGTGACGAACGGTGCCAGCTCGGCGGCGTCGATGACGACCTCGGCGTCGAAGACCGCGTCCTCGTCGGTGCGCAGGGTCTTCCAGTACGCGACGGCGGCGTCCCAGTCCTCGCCCTCGGGAGCGTGGGCGCGGCCCTTGAGGTAGGCGAAGGTGGTCTCGTCGGGGGCGATCATGCCCGCGCGGGCGCCGGCCTCGATGGACATGTTGCAGATGGTCATCCGGGACTCCATCGAGAGTTTCTCGATGGCGGAGCCGCGGTATTCCAGGACGTACCCCTGGCCGCCGCCGGTGCCGATCTTCGCGATGACCGCCAGGATCAGGTCCTTGGCGGTGACGTCCGCCGGCAGTTCGCCGTCGACCGTGATGGCCATGGTCCGGGGCCGGGCCAGCGGCAGCGTCTGGGTGGCGAGGACGTGCTCGACCTGGCTGGTGCCGATGCCGAACGCCAGCGCGCCGAAGGCGCCGTGGGTGGAGGTGTGCGAGTCGCCGCAGACCACCGTGGTGCCCGGCTGGGTCAGCCCCAGCTGCGGTCCCACCACGTGGACGACGCCCTGCTCGATGTCGCCGAGCGGGTGCAGCCGGACGCCGAACTCGGCGCAGTTCTTGCGCAGGGTCTCCAACTGGGCGCGGGAGACCGGGTCGGCGATCGGCTTGTCGATGTCGAGGGTGGGGGTGTTGTGGTCCTCGGTGGCCAGGGTCAGGTCGAGCCTGCGCACCTGTCGGCCGCCGAGCCGCAGCCCGTCGAACGCCTGGGGGCTGGTCACCTCGTGCAGCAGGTGAAGATCGATGAAGAGGAGATCGGGCTCGCCTTCGGCGCGCCGGACGACATGGTCGTCCCAGACCTTCTCCGCGAGTGTCCTACCCATCGCTTTCCCTCCGGCCGGCGGTCACGCCGGCAGCACTAGAGACCCGTTGCGCGGTCCGTCGTGCGACCGCTTCACCAGAGTGACGGGTCTCGGGGAAAATTGAACTTGCGTTTCACAGAGTGAGACGAGAGTATCGTTTCATGGACAACTCTAGCGGCGTAGGCGTTCTCGACAAGGCAGCCCTTGTCCTGAGCGCCCTGGAGTCCGGTCCGGCCACCCTCGCAGGTCTGGTCGCGGCGACGGGACTCGCACGACCCACGGCACACCGACTGGCCGTGGCACTGGAACACCACCGGATGGTCGCCCGCGACATGCAGGGCCGGTTCATCCTCGGCCCGCGGCTCGCGGAGCTGGCCGCGGCGGCCGGCGAGGACCGGCTGCTCGCGACCGCCGGACCGGTGCTGACGCATCTGCGCGACGTGACCGGCGAGAGCGCTCAGCTCTACCGGCGCCAGGGCGACATGCGGATCTGTGTGGCGGCCGCCGAGCGGCTGTCCGGTCTTCGGGACACCGTCCCGGTCGGCTCCACGCTGACGATGAAGGCCGGTTCGTCGGCGCAGATCCTGATGGCCTGGGAGGAGCCGGAGCGGCTGCACCGGGGTCTGCAGGGGGCGCGCTTCACGGCGACGGCCCTGTCGGGCGTCCGGCGCCGCGGCTGGGCCCAGTCGATCGGCGAGCGCGAGCCGGGCGTCGCGTCCGTCTCCGCGCCCGTACGCGGCCCCTCGAACCGCGTGGTGGCCGCCGTGTCGGTGTCGGGCCCGATCGAGCGCCTGACCCGCCACCCGGGCCGGATGCACGCCCAGGCGGTCATCGACGCCGCCGCGCGCCTCACCGAGGCCCTGCGCCGCAACGGCTGACGCGGACCCTCTCCCCCGTCCCTCCGACCTCGTACGTATCCGGCCCACCGCTCCAACGCCGCAGCGGTGGGCCGGAGTTGTTCGCGCGGTCCCGCACAACAGTCGGCAGTCGGCAGTCGGCAGAACACAACGAAGGAAGCCCTCCCCCGAAGGGAAGGGCTTCCTTGCTCGTACCCCCGACCGGATTCGAACCGGCGCTACCGCCTTGAGAGGGCGGCGTGCTAGGCCGCTACACAACGGGGGCAAGAACTATGATCACGTGACAGAGTCGCATGATGTTTACTGCGCTGGCCTACCTGGACTCGAACCAAGACTAACTGAACCAGAATCAGTCGTGCTGCCAATTACACCATAGGCCACTGGTGGAGAAGACCAGTTGGTACCCCCGACCGGATTCGAACCGGCGCTACCGCCTTGAGAGGGCGGCGTGCTAGGCCGCTACACAACGGGGGCCCTAGCGATCCTGCATCAGTATCACCGGGAGCTACCCAAGTGACCCTGCGGGAAGGATCTGTACCCCCGACCGGATTCGAACCGGCGCTACCGCCTTGAGAGGGCGGCGTGCTAGGCCGCTACACAACGGGGGCTTTGTGGATGCCATCCACGGTTGCAGATGAGCTCTGCGAGCTGGCCTACCTGGACTCGAACCAAGACTAACTGAACCAGAATCAGTCGTGCTGCCAATTACACCATAGGCCACCGGAACTTGATCCCTTCGAGAAGGGGCCTTGCTCGGCTTCCGCTTCAGGGGCTTTCGGCCTTTCGGCCCTGTCCCCCTCGGCGACAAGAAGAACATTACCCGATGGTTCCCGGTGCTCCAAAACGGGTATCCCCCCGCAGCACCCCGGGGAGCTGGCCGAGGCCGGTGATCCGGTGCAGCTCGGGCCGCCCGCCGCCGCCGGCGCGATCCAGCCAGATGCCGAGCAGCCCCGCCTCGGTCGCGCCGCGGGCGTCGATGTCGGGCTGGTCACCGACGTACGCCACCTCCCCCGGCGCGAGCCCCAGGGCCGTGCAGGCCGCGTGGAAGGCCTCGGCGGCCGGCTTGGCCACGCCCAGCTCGGCCGCGCAGAGGACGGCCTCGAACCGGTCCCGTACGCCCAGGGCGCGCAGCTTGTGGTCCTGGTTGAGGATGCTGGAGTTCGACAGGACCCCGTGCCGGTAGTCGCCGGCCAGCACGTCGAGGGCGGGGACGGCGTCCGGGAACAGCTCCCACGCGGCCTCGTAGTGGGCCACGTACCGCTCGAACCAGCCGTCGGCCGCCTCCCGGGTCATCCCGGGCTCCTCCAGGAAGTCCCGCACCCGCTCGCGGCGCTGCTCCAGGAAGTCCACCCCGCCGGCCTCGAAGCGCCGCCAGTGCAGCACCGTGAGTTCCTTCCAGCGCCCGAGCGCCTGCTCCACGGACGCGTACCCGCCGGCCAGCCCCTCGGCCGTGAGATGCGCGCGCATCCCGGCGCGGTCGGCGCGCGCGTAGTCGAAGAGCGTGTCGTCGATGTCCCAGAGCACCGCGCGGATGGCCATGGCATCGACGGTACCCCGGGGGCGGCGATCAGGCCGGGGAACAGTCATCGCGGGGGGGCCGGGACGGCAACGCCTCGGGGGCGGCACCCGGGGTGTTCCGGGTGCCGCCCCCGAGGGCGGAAAGCGGGGCCGCTTACGCGGCGAGCTTGGCCAGGGCCGCGTCGATGCGCGCCAGGGCCTTGTCCTGGCCCAGGATCTGCAGCGACTCGAAGAGCGGCAGACCGACCGTGCGGCCGGTGACGGCGACACGGACCGGGGCCTGGGCCTTGCCGAGCTTGAGGCCGTGGGCCTCGCCGGCGGCCAGGACGGCGTTCTTCAGCGCCTCGGCGTCGTTCCAGTCGGCCGCCGCGAGCTTCTCGCGCGCGGTGGTGAGGAGCGCGGCGGGCTCGCCCTTCATCGCCTTGTCCCACGAGGCCTGGTCGAAGACCGGCTCCGCGAGGAACAGGAAGTCGACGTTGGCCGTGATCTCCGACAGGACGGTGAGCCGGGTCTGGGCGTACGGCGCGATGGCCTCCCAGGCGGCCTGATCGAAGTCCTCCGGCGCCCAGGGGGCGTGCGGGGCCCGCAGCCAGGGCTCGCAGGCCGCGGCGAAGTCCTTCACGTCCAGCATGCGGATGTGGTCCGCGTTGATGGACTCGGCCTTCTTGAGGTCGAAGCGGGCCGGGTTGGCGTTGACGTCCGCGATGTCGAACTTCTCCACCATCTCGGCGAGGGTGAAGAGGTCGCGGTCGGCGGAGAAGGACCAGCCGAGCAGCGACAGGTAGTTGAGCAGGCCCTCGGGGAGGAAGCCGCGCTCCCGGTAGAGGTTGAGGGCGGACTGCGGGTCGCGCTTGGAGAGCTTCTTGTTGCCCTCGCCCATGACGTACGGGAGGTGACCGAAGGCCGGGATCTCCTTGGCGACGCCCAGCTCCATCAGCGCCTTGTACAGCGCGATCTGGCGCGGGGTGGAGGAGAGCAGGTCCTCGCCGCGCAGGACGTGGGTGATCTCCATCAGGGCGTCGTCGACCGGGTTGACCAGGGTGTACAGCGGGGCGCCGTTGGCGCGCACGATGCCGTAGTCCGGGACGTTCTCCGGGGTGAAGGTGAGCTCGCCGCGGACGAGGTCGGTGAAGGTGATCGTCTCGTCCGGCATCCGGAAGCGGACGATGGCCTCGCGGCCCTCGGCCTTGTACTGGGCGATCTGCTCGGCGGTCAGGTCGCGGCAGTGGCCGTCGTAGCCGGAGGGGCGGCCGGCGGCGCGGGCGGCCTCGCGGCGCTCGTCCAGCTCGGTGGCGGTGCAGTAGCAGTGGTACGCGTAGCCGCCGGCGAGCAGCTTCTCGGCCACGTCCTTGTAGATGTCCATCCGCTGGGACTGCCGGTACGGCGGGTGCGGACCGCCGACCTCGGGGCCCTCGTCCCAGTCCAGACCGAGCCAGCGCAGCGAGTCGAGCAGCTGGTTGTACGACTCCTCGGAGTCGCGGGCCGCGTCGGTGTCCTCGATACGGAAGACCATGGTGCCCTGGTTGTGCCGGGCGAAGGCCCAGTTGAACAGGGCGGTGCGGACCAGGCCGACGTGGGGGTTGCCGGTCGGGGAGGGACAGAAACGGACGCGGATGTGGGCGTTAGCCACGCTTGATCACCCTATTGGTGAGAGTGCCGATGCCTTCGATGGTGACGGCGACCTCGTCGCCGACGTTGAGGGGGCCGACCCCGGCGGGAGTGCCGGTGAGGATGACGTCGCCGGGGAGCAGCGTCATGGCCTCGGTGATGTGGACGACCAGGTCCTCGATGGAGCGGATCATGTCGCTCGTACGACCGAGCTGGCGTTGTTCGCCGTTGACCGTGGCCTGGATGGCCAGGTCGCTCGGGTCGAGTTCGGTCTCCACCCAGGGCCCCAGCGGGCAGGAGGTGTCGAAGCCCTTCGCGCGGGACCACTGGGCCTCGCGCTTCTGGACGTCGCGGGCGGTGACGTCGTTGGCGCAGGTGTAGCCGAAGACGACGTCCTTGACGCGCTCGCGGGGCACTTCACGGCACATGCGGCCGATGACCACGGCCAGTTCGGCCTCGTGGTGCAGCTCGTTGGAGAAGGAGGGGTACTCGATGGCGTCGCCGGGGCCGATCACGGAGGTGGTGGGCTTGAAGAAGGCCACCGGGACCTCGGGGACCTCGTTGCCCATTTCCTTGGCGTGCTCCGCGTAGTTGCGGCCGATGGCCACGACCTTGTTGGGGAGCACGGGCGGCAGGAGCCGGACCTTGCTGAGCGGGACCTTGGTGCCGCTGAGCTCGAAGTCCGTGTACGGGATGCCCTTGATGATGTCGAGGACCAGGCCGCCGCCCTCGACGGTTCCCTCGCCCTCGACCGCGCCGAAGGCGACATTGCCGTCGATGGAGAATCTGGCGATGCGCACGAGTGCTGTCGCCCCTCACTTGGTACTGGCTGGAGTCTGACGCTCCAGGCTAACGCGCGGCGAGGGGCGGACCGGCGGATTTGTCCGCCGGACGGCTGCCGGAGGCTGCCGGACGACTATTCGGCGGCCAGGTACGCGGGCACGTACGGCGCGGGCGCCGTCATGAGGATCGTGCGGCGGGGGTTCGCGGTCCGCTCGGGCAGGGTGGCGTTGTACTCGGGCTGGGCGCCCCGGCTCAGCTGCGCCGCGTCCTCGAGGTGGGCGAGCGTCGAGCGGCGGGGGTTGGCCGTGTTGACGGGGAGTACGGGCGTCGGCTGCGTCGGCTGCGTCGTCGTCTTCATCGCGATCTCGGACCTTTGTCTGCGGCGGGGGGCGCCCTCATGGGCGCGTCGGACGTGCTGCCCATTCTGTAAAGCGTCAGGCTAAACATGCAATTCCCTTCGAATGCATGGCCGATCCAACAAACTCTGTGTGAGTTTGCTCACCACCGAAGGAACAAACCGGTCATTACGCACCGCAATCCTCGGTCACCGAAACGGACATTCCCTCACCGAATGATCTATTCCGCTCCTGATCATGGCGACTGGGACACCCTCCACGCCCCTTCGGTTCGCCCCGCTATGGCCGTTTCCTCCGTGATCATCTTCTACACGCGGTGACTCCTCGCACACGCGTCGTCATTCCTGTCCCAGCCTGCTGATCGGCCCTTGTTGGAGATCCGCCACTGTGCTGGAATTCCCGCACCGCCGCGGGTTACCAAGCCGGCGCGCAGGAGGCGCAACGCAGCGCCGGCCGAGTGGCGGGGACAGGGGGATCTGCGCCGGTCACCGACGACCACCACCGGGGGGCGCATCAGCTCCCCACGACGCCGACACCGTCCTCTCCGTTCATCCGGAAGGGCGCCTGGTCCAGAGGTTGCGACGCTAGTGCAGGGACGTTTCAAGAGGGATGGCACGGGCTCTTCCCAGGCCCGCAAGGGCCGAGGGGAAGCTCCGGCGGAGCAAGAGCCGCGTGCCGGGACCCAGCACGGTTCCCCGGCGCCGCACCCGCAGAACCCGGGCCGCAAGGGCGGTGACCAGCAGCCGGGCCGCAAGGGCGGCGACGGCCCCGGTCGCCCGGACGGCCCCGACAGCGCCGCGCGCGGCACCGGCGAGAACGCCGAGAAGGCGCCGGCCGACCCCGCGGAGCTCCCCGAGCTCGACGCCGAGGCCCAGGTCGGGCCGCGAATAGCCCTGCGCAACTGGCGCATCTCCACCCGTCTGGTGGCGCTGCTGACCCTCCCCGTGGTCGCGGCCACCAGCCTCGGCGGCATCCGTATCAGCCAGTCGCTGCAGGACATGGACCAGTTGGAGCAGCTGCAGCTGCTCACCAAGCTGACCAAGCAGGCGACCAACTTCGCCGAGGCGCTCCAGGAGGAGCGCGGCCTGTCCGCCGGTCCGCTCGCCAACGGCAAGAGCGCCGGCGACTACCAGGTCGCCAACCCGCGCAAGAAGACCGACCGCGCGTACAAGGCCTTCCTGGACGCCACCAAGGAGATCCCGGCCGGCGACGAGGAAGACTCGCTGCGCAGCATCCGCGCGAACGTCAGTCAGATCGCCTCGCAGGTCAGCGCGCTGGGCTCGATCCGTACCTCCGCGTACGAGAAGGGCATCGCCCACTCGGTGACGGTCGAGGCGTACAGCCGTCTCATCCGCTCGCTGCTCAGCCTGTCCCAGGACATGGCCCAGGCCACCAGCAACCCGGAGATGATCAAGCGGACCCGCGCGCTCGCCGCGTTCTCGTCCGCCAAGGAGTACGCCTCCATCCAGCAGGCGATCATCGCCTCCGCGCTGCCCCCGAACGACAGCCGCCCGGCCAACCTCCAGCTCGGTGACCGCCTCTACGGTGAAGCCGCGCTGACGAGTGAGAGCGTCGAGTTCAAGTCCTTCCAGACGATCTACGAGTCGACCGGCGGCGACGCGCTGGATCTGACCGCCTCGCTGGTCAACGGCGACCCGTCGATCGAGGCGGCCGACAACTACGCCCAGCGGCTGCTGAAGTCGACCCGCGGCCTGCCGGACGTGAAGCGCGGTCACCTGAACTTCACCGACGAGTACGGCACCAAGATGACCGCGATGAAGCGCATCGAGGCCGACCTCCTCGGCAAGATGGAGACCGAGGCGCGCGACCTGAAGCAGGTGTCGCAGCGCGACGCCATCATCAACGGTGCGCTGATCCTCCTCGTCCTCGGCGTCTCCCTCGTCGGTGCCTTCGTCGTGGCCCGGTCCATGATCCGGTCGCTGCGCCGGCTCCAGGACACCGCGACCAAGGTCGCCCAGGACCGCCTGCCCGAGCTGGTCAAGCAGCTCTCCGAGTCCGACCCGCAGGACGTCGACACCTCCGTCGAGTCCGTCGGTGTGCACTCCCGCGACGAGATCGGCCAGGTGGCCGCGGCCTTCGACGAGGTGCACCGCGAGGCGGTCCGACTGGCCGCCGAGCAGGCCCTCCTCCGGGGCAACGTCAACGCGATGTTCACCAACCTCTCGCGCCGTTCCCAGGGCCTCATCCAGCGTCAGCTCTCGCTCATCTCCGAACTGGAGTCCCGCGAGGCCGACCCGGACCAGCTGTCGTCGCTGTTCAAGCTCGACCACCTCGCGACCCGTATGCGCCGGAACGGCGAGAACCTCCTCGTCCTCGCCGGCGAGGAGCCGGGCCGTCGCTGGACCCGCCCCGTCCCGCTGGTCGACGTGCTGCGTGCCGCCGCCTCCGAGGTGGAGCAGTACGAGCGCATCGAGCTGGCCTCGGTCCCCGCGACCGACGTCGCCGGCCGCGTCGTCAACGACCTCGTCCACCTGCTCGCCGAGCTGCTCGAGAACGCCACGTCGTTCTCCTCGCCGCAGACGAAGGTCCGGGTCACCGGTCACGCGCTGCCCGACGGCCGCGTGCTCGTCGAGATCCACGACACCGGTATCGGCCTGTCCCCCGAGGACCTGGCCGCGATCAACGAGCGGCTCGCCTCGCCGCCCACCGTGGACGTCTCGGTCTCGCGCCGCATGGGTCTGTTCGTGGTCGGCCGGCTGTCCCTGCGACACGGCATCCGCATCCAGCTGCGCCCGTCCGACTCGGGCGGCACCACCGCGCTCGTCATGCTCCCGGTCGATGTCGCCCACGGCGGCAAGAAGCCCGCTCCCAAGGCCGGTCAGAACGGCGGCCAGAACGGTGTTCCGCAGGGCCAGGGCGGCGCGGGCGGCCGGCTCGCCGGCGGTCCCGGCGCGGGCGCGGCACTCGGCGGCGGACGCGCGGGCGGCCAGGGCGGCGCGCCCGGTGGCCGGCTCGGCGCCGGTCCGACGCGTGGCGCGCTGCCCGGCCGGGACGCGCAGCGCCCGAACTCCCCGCAGCCGCAGGGCCCGAACCTCTTCGAGGAGCGTCCGCAGGCGCCGGCGCCCGCGCCCGCCCAGGCGCAGCACCAGGCTCCGGGCCGGCCCCAGGGCGGCCCGTCCCAGGACCGCGACCGCTACCAGGACCCGAACTCCTCGGGCCCGGAGACCGCGCAGATGCCGCCGGTTCCGGTCGACCCGCAGGGCCCGGGCCTCGGTGCCGGCGCGCCCGGCGGTTTCGTCGGCGGCGCGCAGAGCGCGATCCCGTCCCGTACGGACATCTGGGGCCACCAGGCTCCGGTCCCGCAGGCTCCCCAGGCTCCGCAGGCGCCTCAGGCTCCGCAGATGCCCCAGGCTCCGCAGATGCAGCAGGCCCCTCAGGCGCCTCAGGCTCCGCTGGAGCAGCGTCCGGCGGTGGGGAACGGCTTCCCGCGCGCCGAACTTCCCGGCGGCGCCCCGCAGCAGCAGCCGCAGGCGCCGCGTCCGCAGGCCACCAGCTGGGGCAACGACCAGATGCAGCCGGTCCGCCGGCCGCAGCAGGACATGACCCCGCTGGACGCGCCGCGCGGCCACGACGACATGGAGACCACGGGTGGCTACGCGCTGCCCGGTGTCCCCGACGGCCCGGGTTCCACCGGCCAGTTCGCCCGCCCCGACTTCGGCGCGCAGCAGCAGGCCCCGCAGCCCCAGGCCCCGCAGGGCTACCCGGGCTACGGCCAGGACCCGACGTCCACCGAGGCGTTCCCGCGCCCGGACTTCGGTGCTCCGCAGCAGGACTTCGGCGCTCCGCAGCAGGCTCCGCAGCAGCAGGCGTACGGTCACCAGCCGTTCGTCCCGCAGGCCCAGGCCCCGCAGCAGCCCATGCCGCAGCAGGCCCCGTCCCCGTACGGGCAGGCCCCGCAGGCCCCCGCGCCGCAGCAGCGGACCGCGAACGAGCCCGCGCAGCCGCAGCTCCAGCAGCCGCGCCGGCCCGAGGCCCTGCCGCCGGCGCCCGCGCCGGGCGGCGGCGAGGCGCGCACGCCGCTGTTCGACACGCTGGAGACCGACTGGTTCCGCCAGGAGCAGGCCCAGGCGCAGGCCCAGGGCCAGGCTCCGCAGATGCCTCAGGCCCAGGCCCAGGCTCCGCAGATGCCGCAGGCCGCGCAGCCTCCGCAGGACCGGCCGCAGCCCGCCCCGTACCAGGGCTACCAGGCCCCGCAGGCCGCCGCCCCGGCGCCCGCTCCGGCCGCCCCGGTCCCGCCGTCCCAGCCGGACGTCGAGCGGACCATGCAGAGCCCGGTCGTCCCCCCGCCGCCGCAGCGGCCCGCCCCGGCGGCCCCGCAGCAGCCGGAGGCGCCGCAGCCGATGGGTCCCGGCGACCCGAACGGCTCGGCCGCGTGGCGGACCTCGCCCAACGACGAACTGGTGCGCCAGGCCGAGCGGGTGCGCAAGCCCGCCGCCGGCGGGGTCACCACGTCCGGGCTCCCGCGGCGTGTGCCGCGGGCCAACCTCGTGCCCGGGACCGCCCAGGAGCAGGCCCCCGCGGCCGGCCCCCAGGTGTCCCGCGCACCCGACGACGTCCGCGGCCGGCTCACCAATCTGCGCCGCGGTATCCAGCAGGGCCGTCAGGCGGGCAACTCGACCACGGGTTCCTTCCCTCTCGGTCCGAACCAGCAGCAGGAGCGTTAGTTGAGCGCGATGAGCCAGGCGGCGCAGAATCTGAACTGGTTGATCACCAACTTCGTGGACAACACCCCTGGGGTGTCCCACACGGTGGTGGTCTCCGCCGACGGTCTGCTCCTTGCCATGTCCGAAGGGTTCCCCCGCGACCGCGCCGACCAGCTCGCGGCGGTCGCCTCCGGACTGACCTCGCTGACCGCGGGGGCGTCCCGGATCTTCGAGGGCGGACCGGTCGCCCAGACCGTGGTGGAGATGGAGCGCGGCTTCCTCTTCCTGATGTCGGTCTCGGACGGTTCCTCGCTGGCCGTTCTGGCGCACCCCGAGTGCGACATCGGCCTGGTGGGCTACGAGATGGCGCTTCTCGTGGACCGGGCGGGCACGGTGCTCACCCCGGATCTGCGGGCGGAGTTGCAGGGCAGCCTGCTCCACTAGCCACGGCCCCGTCATCCGTACCCGATACGCCCGCGGCGGTGCGCCCCTCCGCACCGCACCGGACCGTTCACCGTCCGGCCGCCCCCACCCGGCCCCCCACCGGCCCCATCAGACGGCAGGACCCCTGCCGTCAAGCCCGGAGGATTCATGACCCCGCCCCCCGCCTCTCACGATCCGTACGGCTCGTCACATGACGATGGCTACGGCGATGGAGGCGACCAGCCGCTGGTCCGTCCGTACGCGATGACCGGCGGCCGGACCCGGCCGCGCTACCAGCTCGCCATCGAGGCGCTGGTCAGCACCACGGCCGACCCGGCACACATGGCCACCCTGCTCCCGGAGCACCAGCGGATCTGCCACCTGTGCCGTGAGGTGAAGTCGGTGGCCGAGGTCTCGGCCCTGCTGTCGATGCCGCTCGGTGTGGCCCGCATCCTCGTCGCCGACCTGGCCGAGGCGGGTCTGGTGGCCATCCACCAGCCGGGCAACGGAGAGGCCGGCGGCACGCCGGACGTGACACTGCTCGAAAGGGTGCTCAGTGGACTTCGCAAGCTCTAGTGGCGGTACCGCCTCGGCGGGCCGTTCGACCACCAGCGCGAAGATCGTGGTGGCGGGTGGCTTCGGCGTGGGCAAGACCACGTTCGTCGGCGCCGTCTCCGAGATCAACCCGCTGCGGACCGAGGCCGTCATGACGTCCGCCTCGGCGGGCATCGACGACCTGACGCACACCGGGTCGAAGTCCACGACCACGGTGGCGATGGACTTCGGCCGCATCACGCTGGACCAGGACCTGATCCTGTATCTGTTCGGTACGCCGGGTCAGGACCGTTTCTGGTTCATGTGGGACGACCTGGTGCGCGGCGCGATCGGTGCCGTGGTGCTCGTGGACACCCGCCGGCTGGCGGACTGCTTCCCGGCCGTGGACTACTTCGAGAACTCCGGTCTGCCGTTCGTCATCGCCCTCAACGGCTTCGACGGGCAGCAGCCGTACGCCCCCGAAGAGGTCCGCGAGGCGCTCCAGATCGGGCCCGACGCGCCGATCATCACGACCGACGCCCGCCACCGCGCGGACGCCAAGAGCGCCCTCATCACCCTGGTGGAACACGCCCTGATGGCGCGCCTGAAGTAGTACATTCCAAGTGGAAGCCGCCATACGGAAGTTGTCGTAGGGGCGGTGGGGAGGGGCTGTGTCCTTCGACACGGCCACCCTCTCGTTCATAACGTTTCGACAGAGAATTGGGGCGCTGCGGACACCCGACGCATCCGAACGGTACCGCTGCGCTCACATGAGCCCCGCCTTTTGGCGGGGCTCGTTCTTTATGCCCGTTTTATCTCTGGTGGGACACACGAAAACCGGTTGCTCCGCACTGTTTGGAGGCGACCCCCTTCACGTGCTGGAATTCATGAACTCCCGAGTAGTACGGCCCTGAACGAAAGACCCGGCACGACGTAGGTGCCGGCGCCGAGAGGTTGTCGAGTGAGGCGAAGCAAGGAAAGCTCCGCGGAGCAACAGACGCGGGGCAACTTCACGCCGCCGTCCCGCGCGGCGGTGCCGCCCCCGGACGAGCCCGCACCCCCGGCCCCCGACCCGGGACGCCCGGGCAGCACCAGCAAGCTGTCGCCGCGCAACTGGCGCGTGCCCACCCGGCTGAACGCCATCCTCCTCATCCCCGCGCTCGTCGGACTGGTCATGGGCGGCTTCCAGGTGAAGTCCTCCATCGACACCTGGCAGGAAGCGCAGGACGCCGAGAAGACCGCGCTCATCGTGGGCGCCGCCGCGGAGTACAGCCAGGCGCTGCTGAACGAGCGTGACCTCACCGCCGAACCGCTCCTCAAGGCCAAGAGCCCGCAGGACCGTTCCGCCTCCGAGATCACCAAGGCGTACGCCGCCACCGACTCCGCCAAGGCCACGTTCGACCAGGCCGTCGCGAACATGCCGGGCGGCGAGGGCATGCGACGCCGGCTCGGGCTGTTCCGCCAGGCCGAGCCCAAGCTCCAGGAGCTGCGCAAGATCGCGTACACCCGGGCGCTCGACCCCGTCGACACCCAGGTCGGCTACACCGAGGTCCAGCACTACCTGATGGAGTTCTCCAACGAACTCGGTCTGGGCACCGGCAACATCACCAGCTACGGCCGTACCGTCTACGCCCTCCAGCTCTCCAAGGGCGCCGAGTCGCTCCAGCGCTCCATCGGCACCCAGCTGCTCGTCCGTCCCAGTAAGAAGGAGGACGTGTTCGCGCAGCAGTCGGTTGCCTTCAACTCGTACAACTATCTGGAGCAGATCGCCCTCGGCGAGTACACCTCCGGCGGCACCCAGGCCGACATGGACCGGCTCCAGGAGGTCATGGCCGGCAAGTCGGCCGAGGGCACCAAGAAGATGGCCGCCCAGGGCATCGAACTGCCGAAGGGTTCCGGCAAGGACACCTCGGTCTTCGCCGGCATGGCGCAGGCCATCGGCTCGGCCAAGGACGCCTCCGCCATCGAGGACCTGAAGGCGCGCGGCATCACCGCCGACACCTGGATGGCCGTCGCCACCGCCAAGTTCGACGGGTACACCGAGGTCGAGAAGGAGCTTGTCGACCGGGCCGTGACCGAGGCCGCCGACATCTCCGACAGCGCGCGGACGGACGCCTGGGTCAACGGCGCCGTCGTGCTGGTCTCGCTGCTCGCCGCCTTCGTCATCGCCGGGCTCATGGCCCGCCAGATGAGCCGCTCGATGCGCCGGCTGCGCACCGCCGCCTTCGGCATCGCCGAGCAGCGGCTGCCGATGCTGGTCGACCAGCTGTCGCGGACCGAGCCGGGCCGGGTCGACACCCGTGTCCAGCCCATCCCCATCGACACCCACGACGAGATCGGCGAAGTCGCCCGCGCCTTCGACCAGGTGCACCGCGAGGCCGTCCGGCTCGCCGCCGAGCAGGCGATGCTCCGCGGCAACGTCAACGCGATCTTCACCAACCTGTCGCGCCGCAACCAGTCGCTGATCGAGGGCCAGCTGAGCCTCATCACCGACCTGGAGAACAACGAGGCCGACCCGGACCAGCTGGACAACCTCTTCAAGCTGGACCACCTGGCCACCCGTATGCGCCGCAACGGCGAGAACCTCCTCGTCCTCGCCGGCGAGGAGCCGGGCCGCCGCTGGGACCAGCCGGTCCCGCTGGTCGACGTGATGCGCGCCGCCGCCTCCGAGGTGGAGCAGTACGAGCGCGTCGACCTGGAGGGCGTGCCGGAGGCCGAGATCCACGGCCAGGCCGTGACCGACCTCGTCCACCTGCTCGCCGAGCTGCTGGAGAACGCCACCACGTTCTCCTCCCCGCAGACCAAGGTCCGGGTCACCGCGACCCGGCTGCCCGACGGCCGCGTGATGGTCGAGATCCACGACAAGGGCATCGGCCTCACCGCCGAGGACTTCGCGGACATCAACCACAGGCTGGCCAACCCGCCGACGGTGGACGTCGCCGTCTCGCAGCGCATGGGCCTGTTCGTGGTCGGCCGGCTGGCCGACCGGCACGGCATCCGCGTCCAGCTGCGCCCCTCGGGCGAGCAGGCCGGCACCACGTCGCTGGTCATGCTGCCGGACGCGATCACGCACGGTGGCGGTGGCGAGCACCAGCCGCTGCACGACGACTTCACCGTCTCGCAGATGATCCCGCAGCAGGAGCTGCCGGCCTTCGACCCGCAGTCGCAGCCGATGCGCACCGCGGCCGAACTCGGCTTCGACGACTCGCAGTACGAGGAGCCGGGCGACGGCCGGCGGATGGACCCGGTGGGCCGCTCGCTGATACGCGAGGAGCGCCGGGCCGCCCTTGAGGCGCAGCTCCACCAGGCCGACGGCCGCCCGCTGTTCCGCGACGAGATCGACCCCGCGGCCGCGCCGCAGGGCTACGTACCGCAGGAGCACGAGCAGGCCTACGCCGCGGATTACCCGGCCGGCTACGCGCAGGCGCAGGAAGGTTACGCCTACCCGCAGCAGGCGCAGCCGGAGTACCCCGGCGGACAGTCGTACGAGGTCCCGCAGCCCGGTCAGCCGGCGCAGCCGGGACTCCCGGGGCAGCCGGTCCACGAGGGCTACGAGGGGTACGAGCAGCCTGCCGGCGCCTACCAGAACCAGCCGAACCAGCCGTATGCGGAAGCCGGATACGACATCGGCGCGGCCGGTCATGCGGGATACGACAACGCCTTCGAATCCCAGGCCTACCAGGGTGAGTGGCAGCAGCAGCCGGGTCATGACGGGGGTTACGCACAGGAGTTCGGATCGGAATCGGAATCCGGCCGTCTCGCCCCCGAACAGGACGCCGAGCGCGTAGGCTTCGACCGTCCGGGTCCCGCGTCGAGTCCCGCCTCGAGTCCCGCCCCGGACGCCGGCCACGCACTGACCGACGCCGGTCTGCCGCGCCGCGGCAGTGCCGCCCCCCAGGCGGCGCAGGCCCCGCAGGCGGCCCAGCCCGCGCGTCCGGCCGGTGAGGCCGGCGGCGACAACGAAGCCGAAGGTTCCGACGGCTGGCTCTCGTCGAACGACGAGCGCTGGCAGCGGGCCGAGAAGCTCCGCGACCCGAAGGCGGGTGGAGTCACCTCCTCCGGTCTTCCCCGACGGGTCCCCAAGGCCAACCTGGTCGAGGGCACCGCGGAGCACACCCCGCAGGGCGGCCCCCAGGTCTCCCGCGCACCCGAGGACGTGCGGGGCAGGTTGAGCAACCTGCGCCGCGGTGTCCAGCAGGGACGGAACGCGGGGACGGATACGAACGGATCGGGCCTCGGCCCGGGTAGTACCTACAACCAGGAGCGTTAGTGTGAGCCCGATGAGCCAGGCGGCGCAGAATCTGAACTGGTTGATCACCAACTTCGTGGACAACACCCCCGGGGTGTCCCACACGGTGGTGGTCTCCGCCGACGGACTCCTGCTCGCGATGTCCGAGGGGTTCCCCCGGGACCGCGCCGACCAGCTTGCCGCCGTCGCCTCCGGACTGACCTCGCTGACCGCGGGCGCGTCCCGGATCTTCGAGGGCGGTGCGGTCAACCAGACCGTGGTGGAGATGGAGCGCGGCTTCCTCTTCATCATGTCCATCTCGGACGGCTCCTCGCTGGCCGTGCTCTCCCACCCCGAGTCCGACATCGGTCTCGTGGGCTATGAGATGGCGCTGCTCGTGGACCGCGCGGGCGGCGTGCTGACCCCCGACCTGCGGGCCGAACTCCAGGGAAGTCTGCTCAACTGACAGACGAACAGTGCGTTTCTGGCCACCGCACCGTAGGGTGCGGTGGCGCGGTCTCACGGGACATGGGACCGCAAAGCAGGAGGAGGAGGAGGAGACGTGGGCACACCCCCGGGCGCAAGCCCCTACAACGGATATGACGCGCACCAGGCCCCGTTGGGCGAGGCCGCGCAGAACCCGTACGGCTTTTCTTCCACGCCGAACAGAGGCGCCACTCCCACGCCGCCCTACCGGCAGCCGCAGGCCCGGAACGGCCCCTACGCGCAGGCCGGTCCGTCCGGCCAGGGCGGACCGGGCGCTCGGGGCGGTCAGAGCGGCTACGGTGGCCAGGGCGGTTACGGCGGTCAGGGCGGTTACGGCGGTCAGAGCGGCACGAGCGCGACGGGCGGGAACAACCCGCTGGTCCGTCCGTACGCGATGACCGGTGGCCGGACCCGGCCGCGTTACCAGCTCGCCATCGAGGCGCTGGTCAGCACGACGGCCGATCCGTCCCGGCTGCAGGGGCAGTTGCCCGAGCACCAGCGGATCTGCCGGCTGTGCTTCGAGATCAAGTCCGTGGCGGAAATCTCGGCACTGCTCTCCATTCCCCTCGGCGTTGCCCGGATTCTCGTCGCCGACCTGGCCGAGGCCGGACTTGTCGCCATCCACCAGCCCGGCGGCGACGAGGCCGCCGGTGGACAGCCAGACGTGACACTGCTCGAAAGGGTGCTCAGTGGACTTCGCAAGCTCTAGCGGCGGCGCGGCCCGTTCAACCACCAGCGCGAAGATCGTGGTGGCGGGTGGCTTCGGCGTGGGCAAGACCACGTTCGTGGGCGCCGTCTCGGAGATCAACCCGCTGCGGACCGAGGCCGTCATGACGTCCGCCTCGGCGGGCATCGACGACCTGACGCACACGGGCGACAAGACGACGACGACTGTCGCCATGGACTTCGGCCGCATCACCCTGGACCAGGACCTGATCCTGTACCTCTTCGGTACGCCGGGTCAGGACCGTTTCTGGTTCATGTGGGACGACCTGGTGCGCGGCGCGATCGGCGCCGTCGTCCTGGTCGACACCCGGCGGCTCGCCGACTGCTTCCCCGCGGTCGACTACTTCGAGAACTCCGGCCTGCCGTTCGTCATCGCCCTCAACGGCTTCGACGGCCACCAGCCCTACGCCCCCGAAGAGGTCCGCGAGGCGCTCCAGATCGGGCCCGACACCCCGATCATCACCACCGACGCCCGCCACCGCGCGGACGCCAAGAGCGCCCTCATCACCCTCGTCGAGCACGCGCTGATGGCCCGCCTGCGGTAACACCCGCACGCCGTCGCGAGAAGGGCCCCGCACGACCGGCTGGTCGTGCGGGGCCCTTCCGCGTGCTCCAGGGTCCGTCCCGTGCGCCCGCCGGGTCCCGTACGGCATGGAAACGGCATGGAAACGGCATGGAGAAGGCCCCCTCTTCCCGTCGGGGAGGAGGGGGCCTGTCTCGTGTGTGAGGCGGCGCGTCGGGGCCGCGGGGCGTCAGCGCCAGCTGTGCGGGGCGACGAAGCCGTTCTCGCGCTCCAGTCGGCGCCAGCCGACCGGGGTGCGGCGGGTGTAGGCCGGCTGGGCCGGGCGGGCCGCGGCGCGGGCGAGCAGGACCGCGGTGATGGCGGCCAGCTCCTCGGGCTCGGCGTGGCCCTTCTCGACGCGGAGCAGGTTGGCTGTGGCGGGCGTGGTCACTTTCGGTGCGCTCCTCTTTACTGAGGCGGGTTGCCGTGCTTGCGGGACGGCAGATCGGCGTGCTTGGTGCGGAGCATGGCGAGGGACTTGATCAGCACCTCGCGGGTCTCGGCCGGGTCGATGACGTCGTCGACGAGACCGCGCTCCGCGGCGTAGTACGGGTGCATGAGCTCGGCCTTGTACTCCTTGACCATGCGGGTGCGCATGGCCTCCGAGTCCTCTGCCTCCGCGATCTGGCGGCGGAAGATGACGTTCGCGGCACCTTCGGCGCCCATGACCGCGATTTCGTTGGTGGGCCAGGCGTACGTCAGGTCGGCGCCGATCGACTGGGAGTCCATGACGATGTACGCGCCGCCGTATGCCTTGCGCAGGATCAGCGAGATCCGCGGCACGGTCGCGTTGCAGTACGCGTAGAGCAGCTTCGCGCCGTGACGGATGATTCCACCGTGCTCCTGGTCGACGCCGGGCAGGAAGCCGGGTACGTCCAAAAGAGTGATGATCGGGATATTGAAGGCGTCGCACATCTGAACGAAGCGGGCGGCCTTCTCCGACGCCTCGATGTCGAGGACGCCGGCCAGCGTCTGCGGCTGGTTGGCGACGATGCCGACGACCTGGCCGTCGAGACGGGCCAGGGCGCAGACGATGTTGCGGGCCCAGCGCTCGTGGATCTCCAGGAAGTCGCCGTCGTCGACGAGCTCCTCGATGACCTTGTGCATGTCGTACGGGCGGTTGCCGTCGGCGGGCACCAGGTCGAGCAGGATGTCGGAGCGGCGGTCGGCCGGGTCCTCGGAGGCCACGACCGGCGGGTTCTCGCGGTTGTTCTGCGGGAGCATCGACAGGAGGTAGCGCACCTCGGCGATGCAGGTCTCCTCGTCGTCGTACGCGAAGTGCGCCACGCCGCTGGTCTCGGCGTGCACGTCGGCACCGCCCAGGCCGTTCTGGGTGATCTCCTCGCCGGTGACGGCCTTGACGACGTCCGGGCCGGTGATGAACATCTGCGAGGTCTCGCGGACCATGAAGACGAAGTCGGTGAGCGCCGGGCTGTAGGCGGCGCCGCCGGCGCACGGGCCGAGCATCACGCTGATCTGCGGGATGACACCGGACGCCTTGGTGTTGCGCTGGAAGATGCCGCCGTAACCGGCGAGGGCGGACACGCCCTCCTGGATACGGGCGCCGGCGCCGTCGTTCAGGGAGACCAGCGGGGCACCGGCCGCGATGGCCATGTCCATGATCTTGTGGATCTTCGTGGCGTGGGCCTCGCCCAGGGCGCCGCCGAAGATCCGGAAGTCGTGCGCGTAGACGAAGACCGTCCGGCCCTCGACCGTGCCCCAGCCAGTGATGACACCGTCGGTGTACGGCTTCTTGGCCTCCAGGCCGAAGCCCTGCGCGCGGTGCCGGCGCAGCTGCTCCACCTCGTTGAACGAACCGGGGTCCAGCAGCAGGTCCACCCGCTCGCGGGCGGTCAGCTTGCCCTTCGCGTGCTGGGCCTCGGTCGCGCGGTCGCTCGGGCCGCGCCGGGCCTGCTCGCGCAGCTCGTGCAGCTCGGCCACACGGCCGCGGGCGTCAACGGGCTCGCTCGGGGTCTGGTCCACAACGGTCATGTGTCGACCCTACGAAGCCGGTCCAGGAAACCCCGCCGTCGACTCCGTACAGGTTCGCGTCTCGAATCCTGGCGGGGCTGTACAGAACCTTGGCCCCACCAGGCCGAGTCAACAGCCGGGCACCCCGTGCTGTTGTGGGGTTCTCACAACAGCAGTGCGCAGTGGTGGCCGGCACCGGTGGTGCCGGGGGTGATCCGGAGGCGCAGTCCGCCGGTCCCGGCGGCCAGGACCTCCACCGTGTCGTCGTGCGCGGGGGCCGGGCGCCGGCGGGGGGGGGCGCGGACCGCCCGC